>JAZRYQ010000114.1:0-11840 GCA_045600805.1 Candidatus Alloscillospira sp.
TTTTCGCCTGAAAAGTCGAGCGGACTTTGCAGGCGATTTGAAGCTCATAGTTTCCCACCGGAAGCTATGAGCTTTCTGTCATTTTATAAAACCCTCGGTCGAGAGATAGCGCTCGCCCGTGTCAGGCAGGAGCACGACGATGTTTTTGCCGCGATTTTCTTCTTTGGCGGCGACGAGCTTTGCCGCCGCGAGCGCCGCGCCCGAGGATATGCCGACCAATAAGCCCTCGGTTTTGGCAAGTGCAAGCGCTTCGGCGTATGCGTCCTCATCCGATACCGCGATGACCTCGTCGTAAATACTCGTGTCGAGCACGTCGGGAATGAAATTTGCGCCGATACCCTGGATTTTGTGTGAGCCCGGCGTACCGCCCGATAAAAGCGGAGAGGATGCCGGCTCAACAGCGATAACGCAGAGGGCCGTGTTCTGTTCTTTTAAATACTGTGCCGTACCGGTGAGTGTTCCGCCTGTTCCGACGGTCGCAATGAAAATATCGACAGCGCCGTCCGTGTCACACCAGATTTCGGGTCCGGTCGTTTTATAATGCGCTTTTGCGTTTGCTTTATTGGAAAACTGGTCGGGGATGAAGCTGCCGGGGTTTTCGTCGCGCAGTTCTTCAGCGCGTCTGATCGCGCCGCTCATGCCGTCTGCCCCGGGCGTGAGGACGACCTCCGCGCCGAAAACGGACATAAGCTTACGACGTTCAATGCTCATTGTGTCCGGCATAACGATCATCGTCCGATACCCTCTCGCGGCGGCGACAGCGGCAAGGCCGATGCCCGTGTTTCCGCTCGTCGGCTCAATGATGAGCGCGCCGGGCTTTAATATGCCGCGCTCTTCCGCATCGAGTATCATTTCATATGCCGGTCTGTCCTTGGCGCTGCCCGTTGGATTTGTTTTTTCGAGCTTAGCGATGATTTTTCCGTCGAGACCTTTTCCGTAATTATGCAGAGCGACCATCGGCGTATTGCCGATAAGCTCCGTGAGATCATTTTTAATGTTCATCGTTATTCCTCCCGCAGAACGGCTTTTCCGGCTTTCAGACTTTCGGGCACGTTGATAAGACGCTGATTTTTGCTGCCGCGCCACGGGACATTGTAGCTTTTTTCCGCAAGAACGAATTTCCCGTCAACAAGAACATCCGTGAGAGAAAGAAGCTTGCACACGCCTTCGTCTTTTTCGGAAATTTCAACAAGCTGTTCAAACGTAAAGCCGGAGTATGCCCATATATTCAAACCCATTTCACGGGCGGATTTTGCGATGACTGCGCAGTCAGCCGCCTGTAAAAACGGCTCGCCGCCCGAAAAAGTCACGCCGTCCGTGAGCGGGTTGGAAGCAATTTTCTTTATGATCTCGTCGGTCGTCATTTCTTTTCCGCCGTTTACATCGTGAGTCTGCGGATTATGACAGCCCTCGCAGTTGTGATAACAGCCCTGCGTGAAAAGAACGAAGCGAAAACCCGGACCGTCAACGATCGAATCCTGCATTGTGCCGGCAATGCGCATATCTATCATTCCTTTGTATGAATTCTGTGCTTTTATTATAATCCGAATTGCGCTTTTGTAAAGCTAAACCTGCAATTTTCCGTCGCGCAGCGTGAGAATGAGATATTCCTGCCCGTTTACGGACTGTTCGACCGCAAAATAAAAGACAGGTTCGCGGCTGTCGATTTCCGGGCTTTTCGGGATGGCTATGTATGTGAGCCCGTTTTCGGGCTTATACAGAACACCTGCGCAGGCTTCAACAGCCCTGCCCGCGTTTTCGTCTTCAAAGTATACGGACGGTTTATCGCATTTGATCCAGCTCGCGTCATGACGCACAGGAGGCTTTTCGTGCCCGTCGGACAGCATGAAAAGCGCTGCATCGCTAAGCGAAAGCGCGTTAAGATCGTTTTTTGTGTATTTTTTACGGAAAGAGTATATCCCGCCTTCCGGCATCATAACGCCGAGAGGTTTTATTTCTGCCCCGTCAAATACCGCAAGACGCACGATATCATCACCGGAATATTTTGCCGCGGCTTCAATTGCCGTGAACAATCCGTCCCGTGATACGGAAACACTGCCGCAGACTTCTCCGTTTGCGTAAAGTTCAAAATCACCGTATTTCATAGACTTCCTCCAAAAAGAAATTTCCGCATATATTCTATGCGGAAATTTCTTTAAATATTATTTAATCCGAAGCTTACGGCGAGCGCGGAATCAACGCGGCCCATAAGATTTTCGTCAAGACGGCCCATATGCTCGCGCAGACGCTTTTTGTCGATCGTCCGCACCTGCTCGAGAAGGATAACGGAATCCTTTGACAGACCATAGGTCTTTGCCGCAAGCTCGATATGTGTCGGAAGACGGGCTTTGTTTATCTGCGAGGTTATCGCGGCGGCAATAACGGTCGGACTGTGCCGGTTGCCGGTGTCATTTTGAACGATAAGTACAGGTCTCATACCGCCTTGCTCCGAGCCTACAACGGGGCTGAGATCGGCGTAATAGATATCTCCCCTTTTAACTCCGCTGATCATACGGTTCACTTCCCGGAAAAAGATGTACACGCGCTTTTACGTGTCGTTATTATTCTTTCACACCGGGAAGAAAATTATACAGAATCATTCATATTTCATTTATAGATTCTCGTTACCCGCGGAGACATATCGCACATGAATTCATAGGAGATCGTTCCCGCTTTTTCCGCCTGCTCTTCGATCGGTATAAATTCGTCACCGTCGCGCCCAAAAAGCGTGACGATATCGCCCTCTTCGGCATCGGGAATATCGGTAATATCGAGCATACACATATCCATGCAGATCCTGCCGACCTGCTGTACGCGCTTTCCGCGCACGAGCATGTCGATTTTTCCGGAAAGCACACGGTGCAGACCGTCGGCATATCCTATCGGTACAACGGCGATACGCTTTGTCCCGTGAACGGTGTATGTCCTTCCATAGCTGATCGTGTCACTGTCCCGATATGTTTTTATCTGCGCAATGCGTGTTCTGACGCTCATTGCCGGTATAAGCGTGAGGCTTCCCTTATCTTTATCGGGATAGCAGCCGTAAAGCGCGATACCGGGGCGCACCATATCAAGATAAGTGTCGGCGTAATTTATCATTGCGCCGCTGTTCGTGCAGTGACGGATCTTGAATTTTCTCCCGCTTTTTGCTTCAAGACGTGAAATAAGTCCGGTGAAGCGTCTGAACTGAACATCGGTGTACTCGTCGCCCAAAACGTCCGACACGGCAAAATGCGTAAAAATTCCCTCGACGTCAAGACCTTTCAGCGTCATAACCTCAGCTATTTCCTGCTCGGGATCGCGGTCCTCGCGGCAGATAAAGCCAACCCGCCCCATTCCGCTGTCAACCTTGAGATGAACGCGGACGGTTTTGCCGAGACCGAGCGCGAGCTCGTTCATTTCAAGCGCCGCCTTTGTGCTGACAAGGCTCTGCGTGATGTTGTATCGGATAAGCTCGGGCGTATAGACCGTCGGCGTCGGTCCGAGGATCAGAATCGGCAGAGAGATACCGTTTTCACGCAGCTCGATCGCTTCGTCAAGACACGCGACGGCAAGATAATCCGCGCCGAGCGTTTCAAGCAGTGATGCGACCTTTACAGCGCCGTGACCGTAAGCGTTTGATTTGACAACGCCGAGAAACCGCGTGCCGTCCGGAAGATTTCTTCTCATTTCCCTGTAGTTATGGGCGATGGCGTCAAGGTCGATTTCAGCCCATGTTCTCTTTGGTAGCTCCATAATCATTCTTCTTTCTCTGTAACTATATCTTCAAAATCACAGCTTATGACGACGGTTCCGTCCTCGGAAATCTCGCTGTGTATCGGAAGTCCCGTACTTTTTTCAAACCAGGTGCCCTGAGAAACGCTGTCGGATATATCGCTTCTGAAAAATACGGTATCCGTGCCGCCGTATTTTTCAAACGACGCGGCGCTGATAAAGCCCGTGCGCCACTGGTTGATCAGCGTGGGAACGGCTTCGGCGGGAGAAAGCCCGCCGCGTGTGAGAGCGCCTGTCGTGACGGAATTGCCGTTATATGTAAGTGTACACGTTTTGCCGTCATATTTTGCCGTGACGCCTGCGATGATATCCGGTTTCCTGATTTCAAGCTCCGCGTCGCCGTCATACGAGCATGTGATCCTATATTCGCTTATCCTCTGTCCGTAGTCTGCTCTTATATCCGCCGTAAGAGTGATCGTGTCAAAATCAGAAAACTCACTTTGCAGTTTTTCGGCGGTGCTTTGCGGCGAAAAACCGCAGGAACACAGACACAGAAAAATAAACACGGAAACGGAAAGCTTTGCAAAACGCAAGAAAAATCACCTCAATACCGATTTTACAGCCTCCGGTATTGCGCCGATAACATCATCGGCGATCACAGAATACTCGCCCAGACGCGCAGAGCAGATATCGCCGCATCTGCCGTGCAGAAATACGGCGGTAACAGCCGAGGTCTTTGCGTCAAAGCCCTGTGCTAAAAGCGATACGAGCATACCGGCGAGAATATCTCCGCTTCCGCCCTTTGCAAGCGCGGGACCGCCTGTCGTATTCACATACGCGTCACCGCAGGGAAGCGCTGTCACGGTTTTATGACCTTTGAGTACGAGTACGCAGTTGTATTTTTCGGCAAATGCCAAAGCGTCGGACACTCTGTCGCCGGATATATCGCCGCCGAGCCGGTGAAATTCACCGGGATGCGGAGTGAGTATGACAGGCGCGGAGGCTTCTTTCAGTATATCTATATTCTCGCATATCCCGTTTATGCCGTCAGCATCAAGAACGAGCGGGACTTTTGCGCTTCGTATCAGATGCTCAAGAAGATACCGCATATGAAATGATCTGCTGAGCCCCGGCCCGATAAGCGCCGCCGTGCTCCATGCGATGGACGAGGAAAGCTCATCACGGGAATTCCACGAAATAAGCCCTTCTTCGTCACACGTTACGGGGATGGGCATGATCTCCGTACATCTTGAAGCCGTGAGATCATATATACTCATCGGAACACACAGGCGCGTAAGCCCTGCGCCCATTCTGCTCGCGGCTCTTGCCGCCATGTACGGCGCGCCGGAAAAGCCTATGCTCCCGCCGATGATCGCAGCTTTCCCGTAATCTCCTTTGTGAGAATCGCTTTTTCTGTGAGGCAGGAAAATATCGTTTTCCCGAACGGTATACGTCATAGACAGCCCCTCCGCATAAAGTACTTACAATGATTATACAATCCTGTGATGAATAGTCAATAAATTTGCGCCGTTAAAGTACAATTTAATCAAGAGTGAACTTTAAATTTAAAAATGCTTGGCGTATAATGATAAAAAAAGAGACAAGGTGATAAAATGCATTTCGCTTTTAACGACAAAAAATTTCTGAAAAAGACGCTGGTTTTGATGATACCGGTCGTACTGCAGCAGCTTATATCCATCGGTGTCAATTTTCTTGACAATCTGATGATAGGCGGCTTCGGAGAAACACAGATCGCGGCAGCTTCCTTTTCCAATCAGTTTTACGGCATGTTTCAGTTTATCTGCATGGGCCTCGGCTCCGGCGCTGTTGTTATGTCGTCGCAGTTCTGGGGAAGAGGAGAAACAGAACCGATGCGCACGACCGCGGCTATCGCCATGCGCGTGACGACTGCCGTGTGCGCGGTATTTACGTTTGTGTCTGTTGCGTTTCCGCAGGTCATTCTGACGATATTTACAAATGAAACGCAAGTCGTCGCCGCGGGCACGATGTATATGAGGCTTATCGGCTGTACGTTCCTGCTTTGCGGGCTTTCTTCGACTGCAACGTATCTTCTGCGCAGTGTCGGCAAGGTGAAAATTTCACTTATCGCTTCGGCTGTGGCGTTTTTCCTGAATCTGTTTTTCAATTGGGTCTTCATTTTCGGAAAATTCGGCGCACCGAGACTGGAAATCGTCGGCGCGGCAGTTGGCACGATAATCGCCCGTGTGTTTGAATTTCTTATTGTGTTCGGGTATTTCATAATCAGCGACGATTGCTACGGCTTCCGCGTGAAGCATTTTGCCCTGTCCGGCAAAAGCCTTCACAGGCAGTATTTCAAATACAGTATTCCCGTGCTTATCAGCGACACGCTGCTCGGTCTGAGCCTTACGCTTACAAGCGTTATCATCGGGCATGTCGGTGAGACGATATCGGCAGCCAACGCGATCGCAAATTCGATCGTGCAGGTCACATCGGTCATCAATATGGGTATGGCGGGCGCGTCCGCGATCGTCATCGGCAATACGATAGGCGAGGGGGATATACCGAAGGCAAAACGCGAGGGAAATACGTACACGCTGATCTCGTTTTTGCTGGGGCTTCTGATCATCATACCGCTTCTGCTTCTGGAAAAGCCGTATATCGGTATGTACAATATCAATGAAACGACGCGCAAAATCGTCCACGATATGCTGATGTGCAACTGCTTCATGCTGCCGGTGCAGACGATCGCGTATGTGACGTCGAAGGGCATTCTGCGCGGCGGCGGAGATACGAGATTCCTGCTGCTTGCCGACAGCAGCTGCGTCTGGTTTATTTCGCTTCCGCTCGGCGCACTTGCGGGACTTGTCTGGCATTTGAGCCCACTGTGGATATATTTCTTCCTGCGTGTTGAATATCCGCTGAAAGGGCTTGTCTGTCTCGTGCGTTTCCTGTCCGGAAAATGGATAAAGGTCATAACCGCAAAAGAAAAAGCGTAAAATACGGGGTGCGTTGCAAAATTTCCGTTTTGCAGCGCACCCCCCGTTATTCAGGCTGTTTCGTTAAAAACCGAGATTCAGTCCGCCCGTGAGCTTGGACATGCTCGCGTTTGCGGCGTTCTGCGCAGAACGCAGAGCTTCATTGACGGCCGCCAGCACCATATCCTGAAGCATCTCGACATCGTCGGGATCAACGGCGTCGGGCTTTATCTCCAAAGCCGTTACTTCATATTTTCCGTTAACGGTAGCCGTGACCATACCGCCGCCGGAGGTCGCGGTATATGTCTTCTCTTCCATTTCCGCCTGCATTTTGAGCATATCGGCCTGCATCTTCTGTGCCTGCTTGATCATATTCATGTTTACTCCGCCGCCGCCGTAGCTTCCGCCGCGGAATCCGCTTTTTGCCATTATGTGTCACTCCTTATATTATTCAAAATTTATTATGTCGAATTTTGAGAGCGCATCGAGCTTGTCTTTTTTCGGTGCGCTTTTACCGTCATCCTGCGTGACGGTTATGATCGGGCTTGCGCCCAGAACTTTAAACGCCGCTTTTTTCAGGATCGAATTTACTTCGGAATTATTCACAAGTGTCGAAGCAAACATATTTTTGCATATAACGGTGAGCTTGTTTCCGGAAATCGACGCATTGACCTGTGATTTTTCGCTCAGCACAAAGAAATAACCCTGGTCAAGCCCGATTTTCTGCGCCTCCGAGAGAATTCTGTCCCATAGATCCCCTTCGGGCACAGCGGGCTCCTCGGCCGTTGAAAGCTCCTCCGCTTCTGCTTCCGATTCTTCTTTTTCCGGCATGAACGGTGCCTCTGGCTCCCATGGCGCGGGCTCTTCGGCTTTTATCGGTACGGTTTTCGGCTCTTTTTCGGGTTTGGCGGGATTTTCCGGCGCTGAAACAAAGTTACCGCCTGCGATTTTTTCTTCAAGCGCTTCGATTCTTGCGATAACGGAGCTGTCATCAGCGGGGCGTTCATTGCACAGATGGATCATGCAAAGCTCGGCGCCTAAGCGCACGGACGACGCCTCGGCAAGCGATGCCGATGAGTTGTTCATGATTTCAAGCCATGTGATGGCTTTCCTGCCGGAAAAGCCCGAAGCGAGATTTTTGATCGAGACTGTGTCAAACAATCCGCTGATGAGGGTTTCATATGACGCGGGAGAGAGCTTATACAGCAGAATATCACGGACAAGCGAGCAAAGCTCGTCGATCACGGCGCTCATATCCTTGCCGTTTTTGTAAAGCATATCCGTTTTTGACAGTACGGCGGCAATATCACCGGCTTTTAAAAGCTCAAACAGATCCAGCGTATCGCGGCTTCCGGCGAGCCCTATCGCCTGAGAGACAAATTCCGCGTCAATGCGGTTCTGCGTTCCGCACTGGTCAAGAAGTGAAAGAGCATCGCGCATGGCTCCGTCCGCCATGTGCGCAAGAAGCTCCGCTCCGTCTTCGGCAAGGTCGATGTTTTCCTGTGAGGCGATGTACTGAAGCCGCGCCTTTATATCCTTCGGCAAAAGGCGCTTGAACGAGAAACGCTGACAGCGCGATAAAATCGTCGGCAGGACCTTGTGAAGCTCGGTCGTTGCGAGAATGAATACAAGGTGCTCGGGCGGCTCTTCGAGTATTTTCAAAAGCGCGTTGAACGCGGGCTTTGAAAGCATGTGTACTTCGTCTATGATATAAACGCGTTTGCGCACGGAGGTCGGAGAAAACACCGCTTCGTCGCGCAGGGCGCGGACATCGTCAACACCGTTGTTGGACGCAGCGTCAAGCTCCGTGACATCCAGTATCGCGCCGGATTCGATCCCGAGACACGACGGGCACTGATTGCACGGGCTTCCGTTTTGCGGATGCTCACAGTTTATCGCCTTCGCGAGTATTTTTGCGCAGGTCGTTTTTCCCGTGCCGCGCGTACCGACAAAAAGATACGCGTGTGACAGCCTGCCGGATTCGACTTGCCGTTTCAAGGTCTCGGTTATATGCTCCTGACCGACAACATCATCAAATGTGTGCGGACGCCATTTTCTGTAAAGAGCCTGATACATGGTAACACCAGCTTTTGTCTTATATGATTTCGGCGCAGGGCAAGACCGCACACCACCCGTCGAAAGTGAGATATATCCGGAACAAGGGCGGCTGGCTCAAGGCCGGCGACCTCGCGGCACACGCAAGATTTCGCTTAATGCTGCTCGGTTCCCCGCCTGACATGGTTCACGAATTTACGTTGCGCAAGACCGGCCCGTCAACGCTGCCCACCAATGGCAGACGATACATCACAGTCCCTTGGGGTGGAATTCACTCCTGCTGTAGCGGGTTGCAGGTACAGGGCACCGCTAACTCCCCAATTAGTGCGGCCTTGCCCCGCGCCGATATTGCCCGAGGTAAGACATCGGGTATTATACACTATTATTTCGCTTTTAGCAATAACTTTAAAAAATAAAAAGCGTCATTCGGCGTATCTGCTTTTCAAAAGCGCGATCTCCTTTGCATAGCCGTCGAGCTCATTCGGCGTTTCCAGCAAAAACGGCAGACCGCTGAGCTTTGGATGGTTGATTATCCGCTCTATCGCGTCAAGTCCTATAAAGCCCCCGCCGATGACCTCATGGCGGTCTTTGTGGCTTGAAAACGGATTTTTGCTGTCATTCAGATGCACGGCACGCAGCCTGTCAAGCCCGAGCATTCTGTCAAACTCGTTTAAAACGTCATCGAGCTTGTTTACAATGTCATATCCTGCATCGTTTATATGGCACGTATCAAGGCATACGCCGACTTTTTCGGGCAGTCTGATCTTGTCGATAATGGCGCGCAGCTCTTCAAAGCTCCCGCCGACCTCGCTGCCTTTGCCTGCCATCGTTTCAAGCAGCACCGTCGTTGTCATTTCCGGAAACAGCACCGTGTTGAGCACCTCGGCGATTTTATCAATGCCGATTTCCGTGCCCTGCCCGACGTGACTGCCCGGATGAAAATTATAAAGTGCGTCCGGTATATGCTCCAGACGCGATATATCGTCCGCCATCGTTTCAAACGCGAATTTTCTGACGTTTTCTTTTTCGGCGCAGGCGTTGAGCGTATACGGCGCATGTGCGACAATGCGGGAAATGTCGTTTTCGTTGGCGAATTCTATATATTTTGCAATATCGTCCAAATCAAGCGGCTTTGCCGCGCCGCCTCGGGGATTTCTTGTAAAAAACTGAAATGTATTGGCGCCTATTGACGCGGCGGTTTTACCCATTGCGAGGAATCCGCCCGATGAAGATAAATGACATCCTATTCTGAGCATTGCTATCACCTCACAGACAGTATACCATAATAATTACGGAAAGTCATTGAAAAAATTGCGCTGCGTGGTAAAATCATATCAAAGGATGTGAGAGTATGCGCGAAATAACATATAATGATATTGTATACGCCGTTTCCGATTTGTGCGTAAAAGCGGCTGTATGGCTTCCGGCAGACATTGCCATGGCGATCGAATGTGCCTCGGAAGCTGAGGAAAACGAAGCGGGCAGAGGTGCGCTCTGCGATTTATATGAGAATTTCCGATACGCCGCAAGCGAGCAGATCCCGATTTGTCAGGATACGGGCATGGCGGTCGTATTCGCTGATATAGGGCAGGACGTGCATATAACGGGCGGATATTTTGAGGACGCGGTCAATGACGGTGTAAGGCTCGGGTATGAAAAAGGGTATTTGAGAAAATCCGTCGTTGCCGACCCGCTTATGCGCGTAAACACAAATGACAACACACCCGCCGTCATCCATACAAGGCTCGTAAAAGGCGACCGACTTCATCTTACGGTTGCGCCGAAAGGCTTCGGAAGCGAGAATATGAGTGCAATGCGGATGTTTGTGCCTGCGAACACGGAAGGCGACATAATAGAATTTATTGTCAACACAGTAAAATCCGCCGGCGCAAAGCCGTGCCCGCCTGTGATCGTCGGCGTAGGGCTCGGCGGAACGGTCGAAAAAGCCGCGATCATAGCAAAAAAGGCACTTTTGCGACCGATAGACACGAGAAATCCGGTTCCGTTTTACGCCGATATGGAAAACAAAACCCTTGAAAAAATCAATGCACTCGGCATAGGACCGCAGGGCTTCGGCGGAAAATACACCGCGCTTGCCGTGAATATAGAAACCTTTGCAACGCACATTGCGGGTCTTCCGTGCGTCGTGAACATGGGGTGCCATGCAACGCGGCACGCGGAGAGAACATTGTAAATATGAACAATTAGTAAAATTGCTGAAAATCACATGAAATGCTTTTCAACTGTTATATAAAGTGATATAATATGAATACCGAGAGATCGGTATACTCATGACGCATTAAATAGCAAAGGAGCTGGCAGGAAATGAAATTTACATTTACAGAAAAGAAGTATCAGGCGGATGGAGAACTGCGGGCTTACGCCGAGAAGAAAATCGGCAAGCTTGAAAAGTTTTTCCGCAACGAATCGGACGCATATGTGACGCTGTCATACGAGCGCGGGCGCTATACCGCCGAGGTGACCATCAAAAACAACGGGATGTTCTACCGCGTTTCCGAAACGACAAGCGATATGCACGCCTCAATTGATTCAGCCGTCGCAGCTATTGAGCGCCAGATCAGAAAGAACAAGACAAGACTCGAAAAAAGACTGAGAGAGGGCGCCTTTGACAGAGAGATCGCTCCCGTTCAGCAGGAAGCGGTTGAAGAGGACAGCGAGTTTGAAATCGTCCGCACAAAGAAATTCTCCATCAAGCCGATGACTGTTGAGGAAGCCGTGCTCCAGATGAATCTGCTTGAGCATGAGTTTTACGTGTTCAAAAACAGCGACGATGACGAAAATTTCGCCGTTGTGTATGCCCGTAAAAACGGCGGCTACGGTCTTATTGAGTGCACAGAATAAAATAAAATGAAAATATATATGTAAAAGGCTGCCTTTCGGCAGCCTTTTACAGGTTTTGTGAAAAAATTTTTTAAGAAAAAATCTATTAAAAAGACATTCCCTTGTGTAAAGAAAAGGGCTGGTAGGATATATATAGTATATTACAGGTTAAGGGAAAAAAAGAAAGGAAAAAAGGTGAAAAAAATAGCTTGACAGGGAGGATAAAGCGTGGTATATTAACGAAGCGCTCGGGAGAGCGGGATAAAAAAACGG
>JAZRYQ010000115.1:0-6981 GCA_045600805.1 Candidatus Alloscillospira sp.
CAAGGCTTTCCCGACGCTTGCGGCTTGTGCTGACGCGAGCGCCGAGCAGATTGAGCCGTACATACGCTCCTGCGGACTGTCCCATTCAAAAGCGCGCGATATCGCCGCGTGTGCGAAAATGCTTGTTTCGGATTTCGGCGGGAAAGTTCCCGGTACGATGGACGAGCTTTTAAAGCTTCCCGGCGTCGGCCGAAAAACGGCAAATCTGATTTTGGGCGATATTTTCACATCCCCCGGCGCAGTTGTTGTCGATACGCACTGTATACGGCTTTCAAACCGCATGGGACTTGCCGATTCCAAAGAGCCCGTGAAAATAGAGCGTCAGCTTCGGGCGCTTCTGCCGCCCGAAAAATCAAGCGATTTCTGTCACAGACTCGTCATTCACGGCCGGGCCGTCTGCACTGCGCGAAAGCCGCTGTGCGATAAGTGTTGTCTGAAAGAGATCTGCAGATTTGAAGAACATAAGTAAATTCATCGGCAAAGTCCATTGGACTTTGCCGATGAATTTATGACAATATGCCGTATTTTACTTTGATCCTGTCGAGCTTTTCGAGCATCGGTTCGGCGGCAAGGAATAAAAACAACGCAGTTGAAAGTCCGTGCACTATATCAACAGGCAGTCCCGAAATGTAATATGCGGCGAGGACGTCAAAATTCAGCTCGGATATCGACATAATCGCCGATGCGGGATTCATGATGCCGCCGTAGATGATCACCGTGCACAGAAAGCCGAACACGCAGAGCGATGTTCTGTCCCGCCGCAAAAGTCCCTTTTTGAACAGCACACCTGCTAAAAAGCCGATCATACCCGTAGCGAACATCTGCCACGGCGTCCACTGTCCCTGTCCGAACAGCATGTTCGAGGCAAGCATCGTGACAGCGCCCACGAGAAAGCCCGTTTCTCCTCCGAATGCTGCGGCGGAGATGATAACAAGCGCAAGAACAGGCTTGAAAAACGGTACCATGAACAAAACAGCTCTTCCGGCAACGCCGATCGCACAAAGGACGGCTATCACCGCAAGCTCACGCGCCTCCGGTTTTCTTCCCTCAAACACGAGGAAAAACGGCAGCATACATTCAAGCATAACGGCAAGCGATATGACAAGATATTTCTTTCCGGCAAGTAAGCTTATTCCGAAATAAATCGTAAACGGTATGGCTATGAGTATCATCACCGCTGATGCGACCGTTCGTTTTGAAAGGCGGCGTTTTGCGGCAGGTATGATATCTTTCGACGCCGGCGAGCGCCTTGCAAAGCATAAAATTACGGCAATCATCGGCACGATGACTTCGATTATTCCCGAAAATCCGAAATTCGGGAACAAATGCGGGATATTGATCGCTTCTATGTTGTTCAAAAGCGCGATGACCGCGATAAGGGCAAACACGGTGCCCGCGATTTTACGCCACAGCTTGATGGGTGCCGGCTTGATTTTTTCTTCGATTTCGTGTTTTTCGTTGATTTCGCTTGAAAAGCCGAGGTCAACTGCCGTTATCTCCTCCGGAACTTTGCCGCCGAGCGCGGATATCACATCTTTCGTTGTGACGGCATCGGGCAGGATTTTTCGCGCCATTCTGTTTGCCTGCGTCGTATAGAAATTATTGCCCGCAAAAAACTTATCCGGTGTGTTTTCCGCGACGATGCCGCCGTTAAAGAACATCGCGCAGCGGTCGGCATACTCTGCGCAGAATTCGACATCATGGCTGACCATGATGACGGTCACGCCGCTGTTTTTCAGCGTCAGCAAAATCGACGCGAATATATTTTTAAATTCCGCGTCGAGCCCTTTTGTCGGCTCGTCCAAAAGCAGTATTTCCGGATTTAAAAGCAGGACCTTTGCAAGCGCCGCGCGCTGCTGTTCGCCGCCCGAAATATCATACGGGTGACTGTCAAGGAGCTGCTCGATCCGGCAAAGCTTTACGACCTTACCGACGCGCGCTCTGCGCTCATCGGGCGATATCTTCGTTCCCGCGAAAACCTCAAACAGATCTTCACGAACGGTCTTTGACGCAAAAAGCGTCTGCGGATTCTGCGGCAGCGCGCCGAGAACACCGTCAAATAAATCCGGCAGTTTTTCCGGTTCCGTTCCTTTTATTCTGACCGTGCCGCGCTGCGGCTTATTGGCCCCGTCAATTATGGAAAGCGTCGTTGATTTTCCGGCGCCGTTACCGCCGAGCAGGGCAAGCAATTCACCGGGATAGGCTTTTAAATGCAGTCCCTTTAAAACATCGGGACCGTCTTTTTCATAACGAAACCACACATCCGAAAGCTCGACTGTCGGCGCGGTGGTGCGCTCTTTTTCGGCTTTTTCCGGTATCGGACAGACAACGTGATTTTCCGCAAAAGCCTCAAGCCATGCTCTTCCCTCCGGTACCGTAACAGGACACTCCCCGACGCTTCCGGCACCGTGCCACATTCTCATAGGGGCGGGCATGGCAAAGAACATGGAATCATCGTGTGATGACAGGGCAATGCCGATCTCCTTTGGCATACCGGAGGCGGCGATTTTGCCGTTTTCCATGACGACGACGCGTGAGCAGAGCGGGAACACCTCTTCCAGTCTGTGCTCCGTCATGATGACCGTCGTTCCGAGCTCACGGTTTATTTTTCCTATGGTCGCGATAAAGTCAGAGGCGGCGATCGGGTCAAGCTGGCTCGTCGGCTCATCGAGGATGAGCACCTCCGGCTGCATCACCATAACGGAGGCAAGATTCAAAAGCTGTTTCTGCCCGCCGGACAGCTCATTTACGTCTTTGTAAAACCATGTCTGTATGCCGAAAAAGCTCGCCATCTCCGCGACACGTCTCCGTATCGTGGGCGTATCGAATCCGAGGCTTTCCAGTCCGAAGGCAAGCTCGTGCCACACCTTATCTGTCACGATCTGGTCATCGGGAGACTGGCGCACAAATCCGATCTTCTCGCTTTGTATTCTGTGAGAAACCTCATCAAGCGGCGTTCCGCGATAGTACACGCCGCCTGTTTTTATGCCCTTCGGCGCAAGGACGGTCTTCATTTGCCCGAGCAGCGTCGATTTTCCGCAGCCGGACGGGCCGCATATCGCGATGAATTCTCCGGAATCAATCCGCAGGTTTACGTTTTTCAGAACGTCAACGCCTGTTTCCGGATAACGGAATGTCAGATCTCTGACTGCAAGCGTTTCCATTTGACGTCCTCCCTGATATTGATTACCATCGGCAGCAGACACAATACGGCATACGCGATATAAAGGCTTATATCATATGCCGAAAGTCCGATTTCGGATATGCGCGGATAATATGACCACTCCATATAGCCGAGTGCTTTTCCCGTGATTATATAAGCGCACAGCAAAACATATATTACAAGCGTGAGCGCATCGCGCTTTTCAAATCTGTATATCGAAAATGCCGTTCTGCCCGTAAGCCCGTAACCGCGGCTTTTCATGGAATCTGCCGTTTCGATCGAATTTTCAAGGGACCATGTTATCATGACAGAGAAAATTTTAATGCCGTTTTTAAGTCTGTGTATACGCGGACCGGATTTTGTATCGCGTCCGATGCAGCGCTGTGCGCTTTGCGTCATCTTAAAGCGTATATTGAATTTGGGGACAAAGCGCAATGTCATGGACAGAACGAGGCTCAGCGCGGGAATGATCCTGCCGAACAGATACACGAATTTATCCGTCGTCATCACGCGGTTATAGCATGTAAACCACTGGATCACCGAAACGAGCATAAACGACGCGCCGAGGCTGTATATGACCGACTCAAGTGTGAACGGATTTCCGCCCGGAAGATACCCGAGTATCGTAACGCCCTGATGATTGAAAAGCACGTTGATAAGCGCGGCAAGTATGACGACAGGCAGCATGAATTTCACGGCAAAGCCGAACATGGCTTTGCCTTTTAAGTACACTGCATAGACCGTCGCGCAAATTACGGACAGCACAAGACACACCGGGTGCATGAAGAACATTGAAAACAGCAGCACGGCGAGAAAATATATGAAATTGACGAGCGGGTGATACGATGAAAAGGCGTCCTTCATATTCTTTTCCTTACAAATCAAAAAGCCGCACCGATCAATCGGTGCGGCAGTATTTCCACATCCTGCGAATGCTCGCAAAACTGTTGTAGGTCTTCTGACTTATGCTGTTCATGCATTGCATGAGCGGAGATGTGCTGCCTTTTCGGTTTCACCAATGGCAAGCTTTCGCTTACGCATATCTCCTCAGCCATTACAGCGGCTTTTCCGTCGGGTCTTCCACCCTGTTCCCTTATTAAGCCCGCACCGTACTGTAAAAGCCCCCGATGCCGGGCACAAGCAGTTATATTGTTCAATAATTATATGCTTTTATGCAGGATAAGTCAACATTATATTCTTGCGCAATCGCCTGTCTGATTGTATAATATAACCATTCAAGTGAAAGGATGCGATAGAAAATGGCTTGGATGCAGGTCAATTTTTACTCCAACGTACTACGGCGATTCGTTCCGCTGAACATACTTTGCCCGGATAACTGTATTAATCAAAACAAGCTTTGCAAAGCTCTTTATCTTCTTCACGGTTACGGCGGCAACTGCAATGACTGGCTTGTCGAGGGCAATGCGCATGCTCTTTCTCAGCAGTTCGGTATCTGTATAATCATGCCAAGCGGCAACAATGATTTTTACGTGGATTCACCGCGTTCGGGGAAAAACATGGATGCCTTTATCGCCGCTGAGCTGATCGATTTTACGAGAAGGCTTCTTCCGCTTTCAGATAAACGGGAGGACACGCTTATCGGCGGTCTTTCCATGGGCGGCTACGGGGCGCTTCACCACGCGCTTACGCACAGCGATATTTTCGGGGCCTGTGTTGCTCTTTCCACGCCGATGATATTTGAACGCGAAATGCTGAGCCATTTATCGGACAGACCTGTTTTCATGGGGATCACGCGCGGCTATTATCAGGAGGTTTTCGGGGATGACCTCGATATTCTTCCCGATAGTGATTACAACCTGAAGGTCACGGCAAAGCATCTTGCCGAATCGGGAAAGCTCCGTCCGAAGCTTTACATCGCCTGCGGTTATAACGACAGGCTCAAATACGGCAACCGCGAATTTTCTCTGTATCTTGACAGCATCGGTATAGAGCATATTTATGAGGAAGGCCCCGGTACACACGAATGGGCATTCTGGAAACCGTATATGAAGCAGGGACTGGAAGCGCTCGTCGAGACGAGAAAACGCAGTAAATCGCCGCTTTGGGTAGAGAGCGACACTTTTGAAAGAGGTGAGCATTAATGGCACTTATTCAGCTTGATTTTCAGTCCGAATGTCTGCACAGACATGTTCAGGTCAACGCATATATTCCGCTTGACACCATGCTCATGCCGGGAATGGAAGCGCCGAAAGGTCCGTTCAAAACGCTTTACCTTCTCCACGGTTACACCGGCGGCTGCTATGACTGGCTCGCAAGTGACAAAATCGGGCAGCTTTCACAGATGCACAACATAGCAATAATCATGCCCGACGGTGAAAATCATTTCTATGTCGATGCCGTTCGGCGCGGTGACAGATACAGCGAATTCATCGGCAGGGAGCTCGTTGCTTTTACGCGCAGCCTGTTTCCGCTGTCTGACAGGCGTGAAGACACGATGATAGGCGGCATTTCGATGGGCGGCTACGGCTCACTTTACAACGGGATGAAGTATGCGGACACATTCGGGCATATCATCGGCATAAGTCCCGCGAACATAATCCACGAGCTTGCCGATTCTACCGAAGAACCGAACAACGTCGGCGCGACACGCGGGTTTTACGAATCTGTTTTCGGTGATCTTTCAAAAGCAAATGAAAGCGAGCTGTCACTGCCGTTCCTGGCGCGCAGCATGAAAGCCGAAAGAAAAGAATTTCCGGATATTTATTTTGCCTGCGGCTATAACGACATGCTCATTTTTGCAAACCGCGAATTTCACAGAGTTTTAAACGAACTCGGCGTCGAGCACGTTTTTGAGGAAGGCCCGGGTACACATGAGCCGCTCTTTTTCGAGCCGCATTTAAAGGCAGGACTTGACCGCGTCGTTCCGCCGATGCCGCCGTTTCCGAATCCGTTTTGGATAGAAACACCCGCGGACTGATAAAAATTGTGATAATGGCAAGATACCGCCGATCGGATGCAGAAATTTAAAACTAAACAGAGCATAAAAATAGCCCGCTGAAAATCAAATCAGCGGGTAAAATTTTGCTTTTTAATTCTCGTAAGGGTAAACCGCAATTTTTAAGGCATAAAAAAGCCCTGTAACCCTTGCGATTACAGGGTTTTCGTGTGGCTAGACCCAGTAAATAGTACATTTCGGCAGGTTAGGCCACAGAAAAGGTACGTCTGCGGTGCCGTCTGATGCGCACCCTTTTGACAAGCAAGATTTGTCTCACAAATTGCTATTTATTCTTCGTGTCTTCTAAGTTCATATATTACGACAGACATCCACTCTCCATTTATTTTTTTCATCAATCGCTCCCTGTATCCAACCTTGCGGAATCCGAGTGCTTCATGCAGCCTGCAACTTGCTTCATTTGTAATAAAAATATTTGATGTTAATGACCAGAAACCGTGTTTTCCGCTTTCGTCAATTTCTTTTTGCAGAAGTAATTTGCCAACACCCCTTCCTCGTGCTTTTGAAGCAATATAAATACTTATTTCCGCCACACCACAATAACACGGTCTTTTAGAAAAAGGATGTAATACAACAAAACCGAGCACTTCATCGTTTTCTTCATAAACATAACTGCATTCACGAATCAAGCTGTCTTCCCATTCTTCCTTGGTCGGGCATACATATCTACTGGTTGAATTTCCCTCTATGATTGCCTCTTTCAAAATGGAAAGCACTTTTTCAGTATCAAAATCCGTCATTTCTCTTAATAATCCATTCAATTCTTTTCTCCTTTCTTTTATTGCCTTCGCGAATTCAGATTTGTCGTTTCGCAGCTCATCTTTTTAGAAAAGATAATGTACTT
>JAZRYQ010000116.1:0-2153 GCA_045600805.1 Candidatus Alloscillospira sp.
CCGAACGGTAGATATGCATGATCGCTCTTTTTCGGTGCGTTGCAAATTCGGTCAGAGCGTCAAAGCACTCTACAATCGTTGAAACTGACGGGTATTTTTCGAGTATCTGTTCGGCTTCCTCCTTGACGATTTCTTCGATAAGTGCCGGAAGATCCTGATAGTGATAATAAAAAGAATTACGGTTGATCCCGCATTTCTCCACAAGCTCTTTGACTGTGATCTCCGAAAGAGGATGTTCTTCGAGCAAGGTGATAAAGGTTTCTTTGATCGCTTTCTTCGTAAAATCAGCCAATTCTCACACCTCTTTCAAAGTAATTTCCACAATATCGGAAAGCTTGCATTGCAATGCAATACAGATTTTAGCAAGTGTTTCAAGCGTGACGGATTCGCCCTTTCCCATCTTTGTAATGACGTTGGACGAGAGCGACGATGCTTTCTGAAGGTCCTTTTTCATCATGTGCTTGTCGATAAGTAGCTTCCAAAGTTTATCATAACTGATGTGATAAGTGTCGTTCATAACATCGCCTCCGATATGTTGATAGATGAATTATATCATAAAATCACTCAAAAATCAATACGAGTCACTCAAAAGTCATAATATTTCTCTTTTTTACTATTTCGAGTTTGTAAAAATATCTTGAACTTTGCCCTATGCGGTTGCAATCTCCCAAATGATGTGATATAATAGTAGAACTTTCTACTAATTTGATAGAGGTTGGGAGGCAGGAAGAACACAAATGAAAGACAAACATATCCCGAAAATTCAAAGCACACTTAAGCACAATACCATTATCATGCCGGATGAGATATACAGCGCAAGCGGAATTATCATCAATGGCAGACGAATTAAATCCTTGATATTTTCCACTGACCTTGCAATCATTTGTAATTGCAATGCAGATGCAGTATTAGCGGTATATCCGTTTACACCGCAAAGATCCATCAGCGACGGCATTATAAAATATGCAAATATACCGGTGTTTTGCGGAGTCGGCGGTGGAACAACCAAAGGGGCAAGAACCATTTCGCTCGCCAAAGACGCAGAGTGTCAGGGTGCTATCGGAATCATTCTGAATGCGCCTATTACGAACGAAAATATTCTGTCGATTTCCGAGTGTGTTGACATACCTATCGTGATTACGGTTGTGAGCGGTGACACGAATATCGGAGACCGGCTTTGTTCAGGCGCATCCATATTGAATGTTGCGGGTGGCAGAGACACCCCGGAAATTGTAAGTAAGATTCGTATGGAGTATCCGACCATTCCGATTATTGCTTCGGGCGGGAGCACAGGAGAAAGCATTTTGAAAACGATAGATGCAGGTGCAAATGCGATTACTTACACGCCGCCATCTACCGCAACTCTTTTTAGTCAGATGATGGAAAAATACCGTATGGAACACTAAATTACGGAGGGTACCCGATGGATTACCAAATACTCAGTCTTTTATTCCGCTGCAACAAAGAGTTCAGCCATGAGAAAATTCGCAAGCAGGAACTTTCCGATACCGAATGTATGATTTGCTCCTACATCTATTCGCATGAAAACTGCTCACAGGATGATGTTTCGGCAGCACTGAAAACCGACAAAACGACTGTCGGAAAAGCGCTCACATCGCTTGAAAACAAAGCCTGCGTTGTTCGCATACAGGACGAGGAAGACAAGCGCATCAAGCGGTTATCACTTACTGATGTCGGACGGGAAAAAGTTGCGGAGCTTATTGATATTCATAACAATTGGCTACACGATATTATGACCTGCCTTTCCGAAGAAGAGCAAAAGCAATTTGAAAACTATTGCAAACGGCTCCTTGCCGCCGCAGAAAAACTGACCGAAGACGGAGGAAAAAACCAATGAATCACGAAAACGAAACATCGGCAATCGAGTCTTTCAAGACCGATTCCATTCCGAAGATTGTTATCAAAAACAGCATTCCGGCGCTTATCGCCATGATTATGGTGATGGTCTATAACCTTGCTGACACCTTCTTTTTAGGACTTACCCACAACGATCTGTCGGTTACGGCGGTATCCTTTGCCACGCCGCTGTTTATGATATTTATGTCGCTCGGCACCCTGTTCGGTGTCGGCGGAACTTCTGTCATTTCCCGTGCGCTCGGGGAGGGCAAAACCGAATATGCCAAAAAAGCTTG
>JAZRYQ010000117.1:0-3770 GCA_045600805.1 Candidatus Alloscillospira sp.
GGTTGAAAATCCGATTCTCTGTTTTATCGTATTTTCATTTTGCGGAAAAGGCAAACCGAAGTATTGGATTTCACCGCTCGACGGGTGAATGATATTAAGCATAGCTTTGATCGTTGTTGTCTTCCCTGCTCCGTTCCTGCCGATAAATCCCGTAATTTCTCCTGCGTTGAGTGAAAAAGAAATATCGTCAAGCGAAAAAGCCGGGTATTCCTTGCAAATGTGAGTAACCTCGCAGATACTCATCGCTTGCTTCCTCCGAATATACGCTCACCGAGAAGCTCAAACTCGGATTTTGGCGGAATCGCTATTCCGAGCTGTTTATCGCCGAGCAGGATCAATGTATCACCGGGCTTTATGTCAAAAAGCTCTCTTGCCTGTTTTGGAATCACTATTTGCCCTTTTTCTCCTACTGTGGCAGTCCATGCGTATTTTCCGGCAGGTGTATTGTCTGCTTTCATAATATTGCCTCCCAAAATGTATGATTTGTATAACTAATTATACTCAAATTTCCGGATTTGTCAATACCGACTGACATTTACAGCATGTGTTTGTTGATTTGCGAGTGCACACGTGGTAAAATAACATGTGGAGGGATACTTATGGATTACGCAGAAAGAAGTCTTGCACTTCATTATGAAAAGAAAGGTAAAATCACGGTCGTTCCGACCGTTCCGACAGACACAAAGGACGAGCTTTCGCTTGCTTATACCCCCGGCGTGGCCGCGCCGTGTCTTGAAATTCAGAAAGACATCAATAAATCATACGAGCTTACGCGGCGCTGGAATCTCTGTGCTGTTGTAACGGACGGCTCGGCGGTTTTGGGCCTCGGAAACATCGGTCCCGAAGCGGGGATGCCCGTTATGGAGGGAAAATGCGTTCTGTTCAAGGCATTCGGAGATGTGGACGCCTTCCCTATCTGCATAAAATCAAACGATGTTGATGAGATCGTAAAAACCGTTCAGCTTATCTCCGGCAGCTTCGGCGGAATCAATCTTGAGGATATTGCCGCGCCGAGATGCTTCGAAATCGAAGAAAAGCTCAAGAAAGTCTGTGATATTCCCATTTTTCACGATGACCAGCACGGAACGGCCGTTGTTGTTCTATCCGGGCTCATCAACGCTTTGAAAGTTGTGAATAAAACAAAAGAAACTGTAAAAGTCGTTATCAACGGTGCCGGCGCTGCCGCGATTTCGATTTGCAGACTTCTGCTCAGCTATGGCTTTCGTGATATTTCCCTTTGTGACAGAACCGGTGCAATTTATGCCGGCAGAGAAAGCGGTATGAACGATATCAAGCGGGAAATGGCATCGAAAACGAACCTTGCAAAAACGCAGGGCGGTCTTGTGGAGCTTGTAAAAGGCGCTGACGTATTTATCGGTGTTTCTGCGCCCGGAGTTTTGACACAGGACATGATAAAATCCATGGCGAAGGACGCGATCATTTTTGCCTGCGCAAATCCGACACCGGAGATATTTCCCGAAGATGCGCTGAATGCCGGCGCTTGCATCGTTGCCACAGGCAGAAGCGACTATCCGAATCAGGTAAACAATGTTCTCGCATTCCCCGGCATATTCCGAGGAGCTTTTGATGTGAGAGCGTCGACGATTAACGAGGAAATGAAGCTTGCAGCAGCGCTTGCGATCGCCTCTAAAGTTCCGGATACCCAGCTTTCGCGTGAATGTATCATACCACCCGCGACGGACAGGACGGTAGCCCAGGCTGTTGCAAAAGCAGTCGCAGAAGCAGCCAGGAAAACAGGTGTTTCAAGAATATAATAACGCAAAAAGAGCAATGAAAATCAGATTTTCACTGCTCTTTTTTAATACTTTTCTCATTAAATTCATATAATCAAACAGAATTAAATAGCTCGGAGGATCGTGATGAGGGAAAGTATTGAGGACAGGGCAATCAGACTTGCCGAATACATAATTGAGAACAATTCGACCGTGCGCTCATGCGCGGCACATTTCGGTATAAGCAAATCTACGGTGCACAAGGATATGGCAGAACGCCTTGAACGTATTAATCCGATGCTTTTCGCGGAAGTAAGGCAGATACTCGAAAAAAACAAAGCCGAGCGCCACATCCGCGGCGGGATCGCTACAAGGATCAAATATAAAGGAAAATAAACTGTCATATGACAGCTTATTTCAATACTTCATCTAAAGATATATTGTTCTTTTTTGCAATTTCCGCTATTTCATCAAATTCCGGTTTTGATTTTTCAATGCCGAAGCCGGTAGAATGCTTTACGGTGATTTCTTCGAATGGCGTCTGCATTTTCTCGAAGGCGCGTTCAAGCGTAAATCTTTTGTATTCAGAATATCTGATTCCGAGGGTTGTTGTGTGCTTGAATATCAGTTCTGCCATTTTCCGCGTATCTCCTGTTCTGCACAAACAGCAGAGCTTGTACGCCGGACGCGATTTTTTCATATAGATCGGCTGCGTGTAAACATCAAGTGCGCCGCAATCCATCAGTACATCGCACGCAAAGGAAAGCTGCTCCCCCGTCATATCGTCAAGATTGCAGATAAGCTCGCATACTTCATCGGAAACACCGCTTTCACCCGAAAGATATGCAATAACGCAGTTTGCGGTTTCAAAGTCTTTATTTCCCATGCCATAGCCTATTTTATCGGTTGAAATTACCGGCAAGGTGGAGAAATCATCAGCAAAATACCGCAGAATTGCCGCACCTGTGGGGGTACATAATTCTCCGACGTTTTCCGTTTTGTACATCGGTATGCCTTTGAGCAGCTCTGCCGTCGCAGGGGAAGGCACCGGAAGCACTCCATGTGCGCATCTGACTGTTCCGCCGCCGACATTTATCGGCGAAGCAATCACTTTTTCCGGCGAAATGATATCCATCAGCATACACGCAGAAACGATATCACAAACGGCGTCGAGTGTTCCGACCTCGTGGAAATGGATGTTTTCCATGTCACAGCCGTGCACCTTTGCTTCTGCCTTTGCAAGAAGGGTATAAATATGGATCGCATCGGTCTGCACTTTTTCGGGAAGCTTCAGCGAGCTGATGATTTCGCGGATACTTCCGAGCGTCGCGTGATGATGGTGGTGATGCTCGTGCAAATGCTCATCCTCATGCTCTCCGAAAATCGCAACATCATATCCTATGCCGCAGATCCCGCACTTTGTTCTTTCGGTGTAAGAGGCTTTGACATGCGGAATACCCGCGGAATTGATAGCATCTATAAAGCTGTCTTTATCGTCAATGAGCCCCAACAAAGACGCGCAAAGCATGTCACCCGCCGCCCCCATCGGACAATCAAAATACAATGTCTTCATAGCTTATCCCCCAATATGGTTTATCATGCTTGCAAGATACCCGGCGCCGAAGCCATTATCAATGTTGACAACGGAAACACCGCTTGCGCATGAATTGAGCATGGACAAAAGCGCGGCGATTCCCCCAAAAGAAGCACCGTAGCCGACGCTTGTGGGCACGGCAATCACAGGGCAGTCCGCGAGACCGCCTACAACGCTTGCGAGCGCGCCTTCCATGCCGGCAATAGCGATGATGGCCCTTGCGGACATGATCGCATCACGGCACGCCAAAAGCCTGTGAAGGCCCGAAACGCCAACATCAAAAATACGTGTGACTTTGTTTCCGAGCGCTTCACACGTTCTTGCGGCTTCCTCTGCGACCGGAATATCGCTTGTGCCGCCTGTCATGACAACGATATTTCCGTCACAGTCAGGGCTTGGTGCTTCCCCGACAAGGGCAAATTTTGAAAGAGGCTCATAGGCAA
>JAZRYQ010000118.1:0-4280 GCA_045600805.1 Candidatus Alloscillospira sp.
TGCCGTAATTCAGACAACGGTTCACCCTGCTGATGGTGGCGGCACTTGCCCCAACCAGTTCGGTTATTTCCTGATAACTTTTTCCCTCCTTTAAAAGTTTTGCGGTCTGCAAACGTTGTGCCATATCCTGCAGTTCTTTAATAGTACAGACATCTGACAAAAAGTTATAACACTCGTCTGTTGTCTGTAAACCAACTATAACACTTAAAAGAGATTCCACCATTTCTGTCCTAATTTTATTCATACAATTTGCCTCTGCTTTTATTTTTCTATTGCCCTTAAAAAGTTTTTCAGCCGTTCGTTTTGCATATTGCCAAAAACTTCATTGGGGTTGCCTTCTGCTTGAATAATTCCGTCTGCCATAAAAATAATTCTGTTTGCCACTTCTTTGGCAAAAGTCATTTCGTGGGTAACCACCACCATCGTCATTTTTTCTTTAGCCAAATTTCGCATGGTTTGCAAAACTTCGCTTGTCAGTTCCGGGTCAAGTGCACTGGTCGGTTCATCAAACAGCATGACATCCGGCTCCATGCACAACGCTCTGACGATCGCCACGCGCTGCTTCTGCCCTCCGGAAAGCTGCGACGGATAAGCTTCCGCTCTGTCTGACAGTCCGACGATTTCAAGCAAATGCCTTGCCTTTTCCTCGGCTTCCTCTTTTGACAGCTTTAAGAGCTTTATCGGCGCGATCGTCATGTTTTTCAGCACCGTCATATTCGGGAACAGATTGAAATGCTGAAATACCATGCCCATTTTCTGCCGATGTTTATTGATATCTATTCTTCTGTCCGTAATATCCACATTTTCGAAGGTTATCGTGCCGCTCGACGGTATTTCAAGAAGATTCAGGCTTCTGAGCAGCGTGGATTTTCCGCTTCCGGATGGCCCGATGATAACGACGACCTCTCCTTTTTGCACTTCAAGGTCGATCCCGTCAAGCGCTTTGATCGCGCCGTTGTTATAATACTTGCACAACGCTTCTGTTTTTATCAGATTTTCACCGCTCACTTGCTCGCAGCCTCCTTTCAAGCTTACCGACAAGCCACGTCAGTATAATGACCATAAGCAGATATATCAGCGCTACCGCGATCAAGGGCATAAAGGCGGAAAAAGTTCTTCCCCGGATCCTGTCGCCGGCATACGTCAGATCCGCAACACCCACATAGCCGGCTATTGACGTTTCTTTCAAAAGGGCAATAAACTCATTGCACAGTGCAGGCAGTACGGCTTTAAATGCCTGCGGAATGATGATATGAAACATTGTCTGAACATAGTTAAAGCCCAGACTTCTGCTTGCTTCAAACTGGCCCTCGTCAATAGACATAATGCCTCCTCTGAAAATCTCCGCAACATAAGCACCGGAGTTTATGCCAAAAGCAAATATGGCGACAGGAAGGCCGTTTCTCGCAAAAGCAAATATTATATAATAACAAATCATCAATTGAACGACTACCGGCGTACCTCGGATGATCGTCAGATAAAGCCTGCATATCCCGTTGCCGATCTTCAGAAGCCAATAACCGATTCCGCCGTGGAGCTTCATGGCTTCTACATTTTTGTCATAAGTGGAGCGTATTGCTGCAACAACAATGCCGATAATTACGCCGATTATAAGCGCCGCCGCTGTAATTTTCAATGTCCCGCCGAGCCCCGTAAAAATGAGCTTCCAGCGGTTTTCATCAATAAAATTCAGCCGGAACTGTTTTGTAATATCCGTCCACCATAAAGCCAGTTTTTCCATTTTTTATTTCCTTTCATGAGACGCACAGAAAGAAGCCCGACAGAAAGCCGAGCTTCTTTCAATTTTAACTGCTTACTTAGAGGGAATATATTTTTCGATGATCGCGTCGATCGTTCCGTCAGCCGTAAGGTCTTTGAGAGCTTTGTTAATATCGTTAAGAAGCTCTGTTTTCTCTTTTGCCACGCAAATAGCGTACTGCTCTTCCGTAAAAGCGCCGTCAAGGATCTTCAGGCCCTCTGTCGCCTGTACATAAGACTTAGCAGGCTCGTTGTCGATGATAACCGCTGTCAGCTTTCCGGAGGCAAGCGCCTGAATAGCGTCGTTGCCGGTTTTATATCTCACTATGCTGTCTTCACCGAAGCCCCATTTCGCAGGCTCGCTCGAACAGTAGATATCGCCGGTCGTATCAGCCTGAACGCCGATCGTGATGCCTTCTTTAACACCTTCCGGATTCCCTTCGGCGTCAAAGCCTGTATAAAAATCTTCAAATGACGCATACTCGCTGTCCTCCGGTACGACCACGACCTGAATGCCTGTCGCGTATGAATCCGTAAAGTTGATGGATTCAAGTCTGTCCGGTGTGACGGTCATACCTGCCATACCGATATCATACTTGCCGGACTGCACGCCGCCGATTATGGAGCCAAACTCTGTATCAACGATTTCAAGCGTCATTCCCAGCTTCTCAGCGATTTTTCCGGCAATCTCAACGTCAATTCCGGCAAAGTTCTCGCTCTCGATGAATTCATAAGGCGGGAAGCTTGCGTTTGTCGCCATCGTCAGTGTCTTGTCTTTTTTGCCGCAGCCGGCAAAGCAAACTGTCATCATCAGGACTGCCAGTACCAATGCAATAATTTTTTTCATAGTGATATCTCCCCGAAAATTGATCGCTCTGTTCCGAGCATGATTTATTATAACATTATTATTCATATTTTCAAGGGGGCAATTGAATATTCATTCATTTTGTAAGCTGCATAGTATTTCTGCGGCGATCATGTGT
The DNA here is from genome assembly GCA_045600805.1 of Candidatus Alloscillospira sp. GTDB lineage: Bacteria > Bacillota > Clostridia > Oscillospirales > Oscillospiraceae > Alloscillospira. The sequence goes on from JAZRYQ010000118.1 coordinate 2,742, forward strand.
ATATTTTGGGTAAAATCTATAAAACTCGTCGCTATTAGTGAATATTGCAAGCGGATTTTTGAATATTTTGAAAGCAACAAAAAATCCCCGCCATTCTCGGCAGAATGGCGGGGATAAACTTGCATGAATAATTAATTACATTCTCATTGCGCCGTCGAGGTAAATCGTCGTGCCGTTGATGTAGATATTGCGGAGAATTTCACATGCTATGGAAGCAAACTCTTCGGGCTTGCCGAGGCGCTTCGGGAATACGGAGCTCTTGATAAGACCGTCGAGAACTTTTTCGGAAAGCATATTGGTCATCGGCGTGAGGATCGTGCCCGGCGCGATGCAGTTGCAGCGGATGCCATAACGGGCAAGCTCTCTCGCAACAGGCATTGTCATAGCCTGAAGGCCGCCCTTGGAGGCAACGTAAGCAGCCTGACCGATCTGACCGAAGTTGACAGCAAAGGAAATCGTGCTGATGATGCCGCCGCGCTCGCCGTCCTCGTTCAAAGGCTCATTGTCCTTCATGGCATAAGACGCATAGCGGATCATGTTGAAGCCGCCCTTGAGGTTTGTGTTGATAACGTTGTCCCACATTTCCGTTGTGTGGACGCCGCCCTCTTTCGGGAGTATCTTCATGGCAGGGCCGACACCTGCGCAGTTTACGAGCGCCGTGATCTTGCCGAACTTTTTGACAGCTTCTTCAACAACATGCTGTGCCTGCTCTTCGATGGAAACGTCAGCCTGAACGTACATGCATCTGTCTTCGCCGTACTCGGCAACAAGCGCCTGTGCCTTTTCCGCTCTGCGGCAGGTAATGCAGACTTTTCCGCCGCCTTCTAAAATAGCTCTTGTCGTGGCTTCGCCCATTCCTGTTGCGCCGCCGGTAACAATCGCGATAACCTGATCTATACGCATTTGTAATCAGCCTTTCTGTAATGTATTTAAAATTGAATTAGCCTTGCAGGGCACAGCCCTGCAAGGTTTTCGTTTGGGTTTATGAAGCTTATGCCATTGCGTTCTCGATAAGGATAGCAGCACCCTGACCGCCGCCGATGCAGGCAGTAGCGATACCGTATTTCTTACCGGTCTCGTTGAGCTCGATAACTGTTGTACCGACAAGACGCGCGCCTGTCATGCCGAGAGGATGTCCGAGTGCGCAAGCGCCGCCGTTGGGGTTGATTCTCTCGTACAGCTTTGTGCCGATGTAGTTGCCCCACTCTTTGCAGCAGCCGAGGACCTGTGCTGCGAAAGCTTCGTTGAGCTCGAGGATGTCGATATCTTCCAGCGTAAGGCCGGTCTTCTGAAGGAGCTTGTTGACTGCGGGAACCGGGCCGAGACCCATGACTCTCGGGTCTACGCCGCCGAATGCATATGCGTTGATGTATGCAAGGGGCTTAAGTCCGAGGGAGAGGCACTTCTCTTCGCTCATGAGAACGAGAGCTGCGCCGGCGTCGTTCATACCGGAGGAGTTACCGGCTGTTACGCGACCGTCCTTCTTGAAGCAGGGCTTCAAGGCTGCAAGACCTTCAAGAGTTGTGTTCGGGCGCGGAT
>JAZRYQ010000119.1:0-3016 GCA_045600805.1 Candidatus Alloscillospira sp.
TTGCCCCACAGAACGACATGGCTACGACCCGACTTGAAAAATCCGAACCATGCACGATCATAGCGGCAGGCGCTGCCGCCGATGCGGACTTATCTGGTGTAGACGGCGTGGAAAGCTACACTCCTGTCATCGTGCTGAACACAACGGTTTTTGTCGATGATAACCGATGCGCGCTTACAGGCAATCGGGAGGATCATTTTCCCCGGCTGTCTGTATTTACTATCTAATAACAAAAAACAGCAGCCCCGAATAACTCGGAACTGCTGTGGTTCAAGATTTGCTTCAAGGAATAATGCAACGACAGCGTTAATGTGACACAGCTACCGTTAAAGAATATGTGCAAATAATTCTGATATTTCTTCCGTCATTGGATTCTTTGCGCCGTTCTCGCATAACGCAAATTATCATATATGCAGCGCGTATTTTATGCCTACTCTGTTATCAGTCCGTGTTCTAACAAAAAATCATGTGCAATATCATATGGCAGATCGCCGTCCTGCGCACCGCGGTAATTCAAATTCTGCATTTCTTCATCCGTTACAATGGACTCTATTACGAGGCAAGCATCCAGCACCTCCGGGTATTTCTCAACGATTTCATCCCGCAGTACAATAAAAAGCACATAAGGCGGGAAAAAGGCATGGTCATCTTCTAAAAATACCAGATCATATTTTTGAAGCAATCCATCCGTACGAAACGTGACTATGACGTCTACCTCATCATTTTCAAGGGCAATATACATCGGTGCGGCACCGAACGTCAGAGCATTCTTGAAGCTCATGCCGTATTCTTCACAGACCGGGAAAAGTCCGTCCTTCTCCCTGCCGTAAAAGCCCTGTGAGCATCCCACGGTCAGATTTGACGCATAAGGCGCCAGATCAGACACCTTTTTCAGATTATACTTTTGGGCAAGCTCCGGTTTCACTGCGAAGACATACTGATTGTTAGGTCCGAGCTGTCCGGCTGCCGTTAAATCATAATCGTTTAATGCGACCTCGACGTTGTGATATGTTTCATTCTGCTCCATACCCGGATAAATGTCCAGTCCAAGGATCGAAGCGTAATACGTCCCCGTATAACCGATCATAGCGTCAAGCTCATCGCTTTTCATTGCCTCCCACTCCACGAGTGAGCTGCCCATGGCATTATTAAGCTCAACCTTAACGTCTGTCCTGTCTTCAATGATCTGTTTATAAAGCTGAGACACGATTCGTTCTTCTATGTATTCTGTCGTTCCGAGCGTGATTTTATCTTCTTTCTTCCAGTCGATGCTGTCATAGACGATACTGCCGATGAGAAGAACGATAACGGCACACGCCACCGCCAAAACGGTCTTTCTTTGTTTTTTGATTTTCCTGATTTCCGCAGGATCGATATTTACCGCGGAAAGCTTCATGCTGATCGGCACTACCGACTTTTCAACAAGTCCGAATATAAAGTCCATGATCAGCGCCAAAAGGCACGCCGGAATCGCACCGGACAGTATCATATTTGTGTTGATGATCTGAATGCCGGCGTATATTTGTTTTCCGAGTCCTCCGCCTCCGATAAATGCCGCGATCGTCGCAGTACCGATCGAGTTGACTGCCGCCACACGGATACCTGCCATAATTACCGGAAGAGCCAGCGGGAACTGAACTCTGAACAGGATCTGCCGCTCCGTCATTCCGATCCCTCGGGCAGCCTCTATCATGCTTTGGTCAGTATTAGTAAGGCCTGTGTATGTATTGCGAAGGATCGGCAAAATTGCGTATAGCGCGATAATGATTATGGCTGTTTTATCACCGATTCCGATGAACGGAATGAAAAATCCCATAAGCGCAAGGCTTGGGATGGCCTGCATGACGCTTGCACAGCCGAGAACCGGTTTGCTTGCCGGTGTAATTTTTGATATAAGAAGTCCGAGCGGTACGCCGACAATGATAGCGCCGAGCACGGCAAGCATTCCGATGCGGATATGCTGCATCGTGTATTGCAGAAGCATGGCATAATTTGCCGCTACATATTGGAAAAAGCCCGTCATTTTGTACCTACCTCCTTATAATCAATGTATTGTTCACTCAAGGTAGTTACCAGACTGCTGCTTGTAATAACGCCGAGCAGTTCTTTGTTATTTCCTACGACCGGCACTGTTGATACATGATAATCGTCAAATTCCTTGAGAAGCTTCAGCATATTGTCTTCCGGTGTTGCCAGAAGCGTTGCTTCATGCACCAGCGCAGAAACCGGCAATTCTCTGTTTGCTGCTTGCTGAATATCCCGCGCTGTCACGATACCAAGATAGCGGTTATCGTCATCCGTGACCATGACACTGGTAACACGGTGTTCGCGCATCAGCTCGATCGTGTGCAGAAGCGAAAGCTCTTTGTGAACGCTCACCGGATTCGGTATCAGGATATCTTTAGCATATATGTATTCCGGATTTGCCCAGATCCTGTTTCTCCCGACAAAATCGGCAACGTATGCATTCGCCGGGTGCTTCATGATCTGCTCCGGAGTATCATACTGCACGATCATCCCGTCTTTAATAATGCAGATATAATCGGCAAGCTTAACAGCCTCATCCATATCGTGCGTAACAAAAACGATCGTCTTTTTGAGTTTAGCCTGCAAATAAAGCAGCTCGTTCTGAAGCTGTTCTCTCGTGATGGGATCCAGCGCGGAAAACGGCTCATCCATCAGTATTATCTCCGGATCCGTCGCAAATGCCCTCGCAACTCCCACTCTTTGCAGTTGTCCGCCGGAAAGCTGTGTCGGATATCTGTCAAGGTATTGCTCCGCGTCCAATTCCACCATTTTCATGAGTTCCAGTGTTCGCTTCGTGATTATTTCCTTATCCGTCCCCTGAAGGCGGGGAACAACTTCTATGTTCTCTCGCACGGTCATATGCGGGAACAGGCCTGTTTGCTGGATCACATACCCCATGCTTCTGCGAAGGCTGATCGGATCATATTCCATGATATCTCTGCCGTCAATGCGTATAACGCCGGAGGTAAGCTTAACCAACCTGTTTATC
>JAZRYQ010000120.1:0-3141 GCA_045600805.1 Candidatus Alloscillospira sp.
AGCATAAATCCGTGTTCAACACGCGCAGGGGATATAAAGGTCGCACCCGCGACATCTGCCCATTTTGCAATTTCATCTGCATCATGGCATCCGGCAAGCTCTGCTGAGGGACCGTTGACCGCTCCGGGGATCCTGCTTAAGCGGGTGTACCATTCCTCCTGAATTCCGCGGACATATGTTTTCTCGTGGAAAGAAAGAGCCGGTATCAGTAAAACATAGCCGCCTGTGACATCACCGCCGCAGTAACCGTAACGCTCCATAAGAACTACGTTTCGGCATCCTGCACGGGCAGCGGCAACGGCTGCAGAATGACCTGCGGCACCGCCGCCGACAACAAGAACATCACATTCGTCATATACAGGGATAAGCGCCTGCGGTTCAAGAACGGTTTTTACGTTCATTGTAAGACCTCCTCTTAATGAATTTATAAATAGTATATCCTCTTTTTGCACAACCGTCAATTCTAAAACGGGAAACATTGAAAAAGTTAAAATCGAATAGAAGGGGAGGGGAAAAGGCTTGTTTATGAGCGTTGATATAATATATAATATTCAATAGATTCTTATGAGAAATGCAAATCTTATTTCGAAATTTTTGATTTTACGCAATATTTCGCAAAAAATATCGTTATATAGGGTGAGGAGGAATGAAAATGAAAAAATCTGCTCTTGACCTTATGGAAAACATTGACGAAAGATTTATCACAGAAGCAAACGAAAAACATCGAAGCCGCAAGCCTTTTATTATCTCGGCTGTTGCGGCGTGCGCGTGTATTGCCGTTGTACTGTCTGTGACGCTCAAAGACAAGCCCGTTGTCCCCGAAATTCCCGTCACACCCCCGGAAACGGAGAACACGCAGATCTCGGTTGAACCGATCGAAACACCGCCGGTCATCGACGATACGCCCGAGCCCGCAGAAAAAGCGCGAACAGAACCGTTTGCAATCAACCCGCACCCGAAAACAAGCCTTGCCGGAAACCCGATAATTCCGCCTGCCATAGAAGGCGAAAACGCAAGACTTTCAGAGCTTTTCCCAGACGGCATCGGCAGCGGTGTAGAAGACAGATTTGCCGATACGTTTGAAGCAACGCAAAGCGGCGTTTATGAAGGCAGCCTAAACGCAGGAGAAACGCTGCCTGTTTATATGACAAAGTATTCAGGACGTGACATTGCCGAAGGCAAAGTCACGGTTTCGGACGAAGACAAGCAGATCATTTCCGATGCTTTTGATCTGCTGTTAGAAAAAGCGGGACTTGACCGTGAATCCGGAGCGCTTGTCAACAATCTTGCAAAACCCGATATTCCGAGCGTTTCTCTGACGGTTGGGACTACGAGAATCTCATCATCCCTTAAGACGTATTATGTGCGTATGGAGGCGGTCGACATCTCCGATCCCGACTGGCTGAATAACATGCTCGACACAGAACCGGTCATCAAAGCGCTGCTTGAAATATACGGCATCACCGATCCGCACATTGAGATCCACACGAGTTATCCGTTCTTCTTCTATGATTACGAAAACTGCAAAAAAGAATACGACGATATTGACAGAAATTACTGCGACAGAAAAATCTACATTTCACAGAACGCCGATACGATGTGTAAGTATTTAACAAACTCGGCGCTTTATACGATGACGGTTTTGTACTTTGAAAACCTCGACGAGAATACTGCGGATGTATCCTTTTTCTTTGATAAACCCACCGGTTACGTCCACGTCGGCGATTTCAAGGTGCTGACGTATGAAGAAGCACTCAAAAGATTCTGCGAAGAGACGGGGAAAACGGAAGAAGATCTTGTCGGCTGGGATATAACGTACAGGAACATAGAGTCTTTTGATTATATCGTACCTGTATATGCGTTTTACTCACCGCTGACAGAGTATGAATATGACGGACGCGGAGGTACGATATTCGCCTGCACGACAGTAAGGGCGGTGGCCGAATGAATGACCGGGAGATCGTAAGCCTGTTCTTCGCGCGGTCCGAGAAGGCGATAGCCGAGCTTTCCGCAAAATACGGCAAAGGCATTCGCTTGATTGCAAGAAACATCGTGCAGAACGAGCAGACAGCCGAAGAATGCGAAAACGACGCATATCTCAAAACGTGGAATTCCGTTCCGCCAAACGATCCGTCCGACAGGCTGTTTGCCTACGTTGCGCGTATCGTGCGGAATCTGAGCCTTGACAGAGTGCGCGCGGAGCTTGCCCAAAAGCGGAACGCGGTCGTTATCAGCATGACCGAGTAGCTGGAGGCGTGCATTCCCAGCCCCGAACCTGATGAAAATGAATTTGTCGAAAAGTTGAATGTTTTTCTTGAAAAACAGAAAAAAAGAAAACAGACACATTTTTGTGCGTCGATACTTTTATCTTGATTCTATCGAAGACATCGCAAAACGGTACAAAGTCTCCCAATCGAAGGTTACATCAACCTTGTTTCGCATGAGAAATAATCTGCGGGAATTTCTGAAATAATCTTGGGGCAAAGAATCTTCTTTGCTCCTGTTATTTTGCTCTATCGTAAGGCATAAGCTTACAAAAGGGGAGTGTGCCTTATGAAAAAGCTTTTGAAAAATATGATAATTCCGTTCTGTCTTGTTTTTTGCCTTATATGTCTTGTTATCAGAGGATATAATGAAACAACTGTAAACACTTTTGCCGAAAAAAACCGAACGCTGACGCTTGTCATTGACGCAGGACACGGTGGAACAGACGGCGGCGCCGTTTCGGTATCCGGCAAAACCGAGAGCAAGATAAATCTGGCGATTGCGCAGAAGCTTGACGCACTTGCAGGATTTTTCGGCGTCACAACGATCATGACGCGCACTACAGAAGAAATTGATTACCCCGAAAGCTGTGACACGATAAGAGCAAAAAAAGTTTATGACCAAAAAAACCGCGTTTCGCTGATAAATGAAACTCCCGGCGCTGTGCTTATCAGTATACATCAGAACAATTACACCGATAAAAGCGCAACCGGCGCACAGATTTTTTATAAATCAAATACTATAAGCGCTGATTTTGCGTCAGCGACCGAAGAAAAATTCAAGGATTTTTTCCCGAATATGAAAATTCGTGCTTCAAAAACGATCGCAGATGATATATACTTATTTAAGAACATTTCATGTCCCGCAATCATGGCG
>JAZRYQ010000121.1:0-14649 GCA_045600805.1 Candidatus Alloscillospira sp.
TGGCTGGCACGCAGTGGGGCAACAAGAAATACATGAACATGAAGCACTTAGAGGCGATGGAGGACATCACCTCCTTGGCTGGCTGACCTCATTCAACACAGAGTCTGCAAACAAATTTGCGCAATTATCTTGACACTACCTGCATGTCGGCTGTGTATTCCATGTTACATTTTTCGATTTCCACGACTGCGTAATGTTATACAGCTTGATGCCCGACGAGGCGCCGCCCGCCCAGTAAAAGCTTATTGTTGCACCCGTTGCGGTTTTGCCTCTAAGACTGCTCGGAATTTCAAACTGAACAAAACTTCTGCGCACGCCGTATTTATACCTTTATGACGCAGAATTCTGAAAAAAGTTCCCTTATTTTGAAAAATTTTTTACTTTCTTCTCTCCTTGTAACAGCAGCACAGGTTTTGCCCTGTGCTGCTTGTCTGATTATTATTCTTCTGTGACGATGAGGGTTTCTAATGTGCTACTTATATATGTCAAGCCATTTTCGCCTGGTGTTGAAGTTGTAGTCTCTATTGTGTATGCCATTCCTATGGTGCCATCATCCAAAAGAATCAATTGCTGATCTGTCGTTATATAGCTGTCCATTTTCGGATACATAGTCCAAATTCTCTCATCTACTGCTTTTTTCGCTTCATCAGACGCAAAGCGTTCAACACTTTTTTCAAGCTCAGCAGTAGATTTTTCGCTGAATATTTTATCAAATTGATCAGTCATTCTATTTAGGAACAAATCAAATTCACCATTCTTTGTAAGCCGAACGACTAAGCTCTCACAAGTTCTGTATTCGCCTATGTATCGGTTAAAATAGTACGTATACCCATCCTCGTCAGTTTCAGAAGTAAGCTTATAATCGTCAACATCTATATACTCACTCGCAAGCTTTATCGCTTTATCTTTATAATCTTCTGCTGTGGTATTTGTATCAGAAATCGTTTCAGACGGCCAGTTAAAGACTATGTCTGTGCATAATCCGGTTGAAGAATCTATTTCAAACCAAATAACATCGCCATAATCATGCGTTTCACATTCGTAAAGGTCCGTTCGATAAGTGTTAAATTCATAATACCGGGATTCCTCGTATTTTCCGGTATATGTTTTACCGTTAAATTCAATTGTTTTTTCTTTAGGGGCATCTTCGCTTCGCGCATCGAGCGCATCTTCATCATTCCATTTTTCAAGTACATTTACATGATTACATTCGTATGGTCCACCATCGGATACCGTATTGATTTCATATATAACAAGTTGTTTTTCAGCTTCTTCGTTTTGCACTTCATGGGATGTTTCTTGGATTTGTCTTTCTGAAGATGCTTCTTCGGTAACTTTTTCATTTTTGCCAGCGCAAGAAGTAAGACAGCCTAAAACCATTATGAGTACAAACAATATTGCTATTATTTTTTTCATTTTTCTTATCCTTTCAATATGAAATTATTCATGTTTATTCTAATTTAACTTCAAGCTTTCATTTCCGGAAATATCAGGATGTCTTAATCCGCCACTATAACGGCTATCTAGTTCATTGCAAGCGCGCTGAACTGTATATCCATCTCTCATTAATCTAAAAAAGTCTTTCACCCAGTTAGTCGCATCATGACAATTAATATTCGCCTTAAAACCTATTGCTGTTTCTGCACCTTTTTCTTTTGCTTTTCGCGGTAAATTTACACCATATGAGGGAACGACCTGATATCCTGTGTTGCATCCAACAAATAATACCAATTTCATATTTGATAGATTTAGTCCGTTCATATCATTAACACTATTAAAAACGACATTCGTGCTACCATTAATTTTTATATATGTCCCAACGATTTTATTACCACTTGCAACATATCCACCATGGCTTCGGCTTGCAAATACTGTGTTGCTGTTAATATCTAAATAATTAGCAATTGTATTCTTAGTGAAACTACCAGAATGCTGTGAAGAATTATAACCACAGGCATAAAGATTACTTTTCACATTATCGAACCAAGAAGTATGATCATGACCTGGTTCTGACTCAATTACTCCTATTAATTGAGCATAACCCATACTGGCTGAATCACCCGAATACGTTATCGTCAATTTTGGCTTATTGGCAGAGGAAGACTCGGACGCATTAAATGTTGTCCAAATGCTCATATTGGACTCGTTTGTGTCTTTCAGCATTACGCCGTGGTTGTTGTTATCGTTATTCAGCCACGTCTGGACCAAAGCCTTGATGCTTCCGTTATACCAGTTATATGAGCTTCCGCTCAACGTCGCACTTGCGTTTGAACTGCATGTCGGCTGTGTATTCCATGTTACATTTTTCGATTTCCACGACTGCGTAATGTTATACAGCTTGATTCCTGACGAGGCGCCGCCAGCCCAATAAAAACAAATTGTTGCCTCGGTCGCGGTTTTGCCTCTAAGACTACTCGGAATTTCAAACTGAACGAAGCTTCTGCGCACACCGTAATCGCAATCCTTGCCCGTCCGCAGGAAGCTGTTGCCGCCGTAATTCGTGTTCGGATATTTGTTGCTAACACAGGCATCGTATGTATCACTGTATCCGCTGACCGTGACGCTCGGATCGACCAGTATCGGGAATACGCGGCTTGTGTCCCTCAAATATTCCTCCGATATCCGCACGCTCACGATCGTTGTGCCGTCTTTTTCACCGACGATTTTATACGTCACATCTTCCGTGCCATTTCCCGCGGAATCTATCGCGTACAGTGACCCGAGCTCAAACGCAAGCTCGCCGGTTTTGTCATACACGTCCAACGTACCGTACTCATTTTCTTTTATGACGTACTCCGCCGTGTCAAACACAAACTCAAATTCCGACGGCGCGTTCTTGCCTTTCAGCATGATGTATTCCTTCACGCCGCTGTTGTTGACAGTATAAACTAAATCCGTATCATTTGCAACATCGGAATATGTAACGCTGTTATCTGACTGCAATTCATATTCACGGAAATCGTATGTATTGCTCTTTGCGCCGATTTTTACACTCGATTTCGCTGCGCTTGTCATGAAAAATGCCAAGCTCTGTTTTCCGTTTGACACCATCACTGACGGCGCATCATCGGAAAATCGGATTTTTGTTTCATTCGCCGCATTTGCGTATTTGTATGCGACATTTTTCGATGTGAGTTTCTCGGAAATAATCGCATTGTTTATTTCCTCATATTCGCCTTTTTCATTGAGATAGTACTTATTTCCTGCGTAGATTTCACACTGGAACGTACCGTCCGACATTTTGTAGGTCTCTGAATTTGCCGTCCTCAACTCTGTAATTTCCTCAACTCTGTATGCCTCTTCACTTGGCTGCGTTTCTGCCACAGCAACCGTTTTGCTGTCTGTTAATGCAAAAGAATCAGCCGAAAAAGAAAAGAGCATCACAATGCACAAAACCAAAGTAATTATCTTTTTCATTTTACTTACAACCTTTCATCGAATTTTTAATGTCTTAACTCTTTCAATATATGCTGTTAGTGTATCGCCTCACTTTCTCCCCCTGAATATATTCATTATTTATATTTAGCATATTACTCCAAAAATTTGTAAAAGACAACCAAAAAAAAAAAAAAAAAATAACATTTTATTATGATATATTAACATATTATACACAAAAATCAGTGCATTGAAAATTTGCACTGATTTGCTGTTGGATATTTTTGCTTATTGTATAGAAATTTTGCTCATACTATTCATATCCGCAGGATTGAAAAAATTTCGACGACAAAGTCAATTTGACTTTGTCGTCGATTTGCAGTCATTATGTTTTATTTTTCGGGAATATACAACTCATCGCGGAAGTCACCGGCAGCGCCCCAGTTGGAAAACTCCGTTATGTTCAGGCAAATCCGTTCTTTGTCCGTTCCGAGTATCTCATGCACCGTGTCAAACGCTGCACGCACAAAAGCGCGCTTCAAATGAAATTCAAATTTTGAGACATATCGCACATCAAGGAAAACCATATTATCCTGTTTTTCCCCGCCGAAATACATTCTGATCCCGTCATTTACCTCAACGGAAGTCCAGCACGGGTCTTTCCCCGGGATCTTGCTCAGCGCGATACCAAGCCCGTCAACAAGCTTCTGCTCTGTTTCCGCGTCAAGCTTTTTAGTCATTGACAATCTGATATACGGCATTTTATCAAACCTCTCTCCGTATTATGAAAGCTCTGACGGTGCTGAACGACACCGTCAGAGCTTTTGTATATCGTAGAATTACTTTTCTTCGTTCTTTTCGATATCGTCCATTCTCGGGAAGCACTTACCGCAGATAAGGCAGCGTTTTTTGTCGTTATACTTGCAGTAACGAACGTTGTCACCCATATAGTCATATGTGTATTTGCGGCTAAAGTAAGATTTCTGGACAGTACCCTGATTCTCTTTGCCGCGCGTGATCGTGCCCCATGTGCCGTCCTGGAAAGCTGCCTGGAACAGGATAGGCTTTTTCAGCTTGCGGAATTTGATCGGGCAATGCCATGTGTTTGGCGGGAAACGAATTACCGTCGGTTTTGTTACCTTGAAGCTTTCCATATGATCCGGATCGTCACCGATCATGATCTCGATATCAGCATCAAAGTCAAACATATTCATCGGATCTGCACCCATGAAGAACAGGTACTCGTCTTTACCCTGATGGAAGTGCGCTTCCTCCATGTCGTTTGCGCCGGTGAAGATCTGCCAGCCGATGTGATAGTTTGCATCTTCCATGTATGTCCCACCGCGGAGATATGTCTTCGGGTTCGGCATCCAGTTGCCCCAATCGGTGATCTCTTTGGGCATGTAGATGACGCTCTTGGAAATATCCGGTGTGAGAGCGGGCTTAGCAACTTTCAGCGTTGTAGCATTGGAATAAGGCTTTGTGGGAATACCGGGCACTCTTGCACCGTCGTCCCATGTGGGAGCGAGCTCATGATTGTAAGCGCCCTTTTCGGAATACAGCTTTACGCCGTCTTCGTTGATAACAGTCCAGGGAACGGATTTGAAGCCGTCATCCTGCGGTTTGCGATGGGATTCACCTTCGATGAATACCTGCATTGCCTTGCCGTTAGGACCTTCGACCATCTTAACATAGCCGGGTTTGCCGGAGAACTGCGCTGCCTGGAAAAGGATCGGCTTGTCAACTCTGACGAACTCAAGCGGGCCATGCCAGTAGTTTTTCGGTACACGAACAGCGGAAGGCTCTGTAATGACGATTTTTTCCATTGCATCCAGCGTTTTGCCCATGTAGAAATGAATTTCTGCGTCAAAAGAGATGAAAACATCGGGAAGCTGAGCGCCGAGGAAGAACATGGTTTCCTCTTCTCTGTGGAAAATCGGCTCTGCGTCCATTACGACAGGCGCTGTGATGACCTGATAACCGCAAGTGAGATTGCTGCCTAAGATGTCCTGCTCACCATGAAGATACGGCTGAGGGCCATGACTCCAGGGGCCGAAATCAGCATCTTCCTGCTTGAATTCGTATATTAACTTCTGAAATTTTTCTTGCATAAATAAACCCCTTTCTACTATTTATCAATCATGCTGCCGAAAGGCAGCATGATTGAAAGAAAGATTCGATTGAATTACTGTTTGAAGGTGATGCTTGCGTAATCGCAGTTGCCGGCGAGTCTGTAAACAACGTTAGCAACGTTGGCACTGTTTGCGCGGAGAGCAAGAGCTTCGCAGAGAGGCATCCACATACATACGTCAGCAAACTGTACCATAGCCTCGTTGAGGATTTCAGCGCGTTCTGCTTCGTCAGCGCAAGCAACGGCGTCATGAGAGATCTTGCCGTATGCATCTCTGTCTTCACCGACCCATGCGCAGGGAACGAAGTCAGGATAGTTAGCAAGAACGTCGGATACGAGCATGGACGGGCTGGAAGCGAAGTAGATACCGATATCGAAGTTCGTTGCATCCATCAGTGTGGAGAAGTAGGAAGCCTGGTCCATGGAAACGATTGTGCATTCTACACCGATCTGCTTGAGGCTCTCCTGCCATACAAGGCAAGCGTCGTTGTACATTTCGGAACCGTTTGTGATGATCTTAAGAGTCTGGCCTACAAGACCGGATTTCTCAGCGTATTCTTTTGCCTTGTCAAGGTTATAACCTGTTACATAGTAATCAGTGAGGTTATCGAAACGATCCTGCTTGTCGATCATGTGGTCGGAGCAAGGATAGTTAGGAACGGTGGACAGGCCATCGAACATAACATTGTTCATAGATTCACGGTCCATAGCATAGGCAACGGCATAACGGGCATCCTTGGAAGCAAGAGGTCCGTTGAAGCTGAAGTATGCTGTATGGCAGTAGCCGGACCATGCCTTGTCAACATTCCAACCAAGGGATTCAACATAGTCAGCATCAGCAACGGCTAATGTTGAGGAGACGTCGATATCATTGGTCTCGATAGCATTGACGATCTGAGCGGCTTCGCCGATAACCTTGAAGTTGATGGTCTTGATCTTTGCGGGCTCGCCCCAGTAGTTCGGGTTGCGCTCTGCTGTGATGTGGCTGTTGACAACGTAGTCTGTTACGATGTACGGACCTGTGCCGATGGTGTGGTCGGACATGTAAGCATCATCATAGGATTCCTCATCATAGATGAGCAGCTGGAGCATGTTCGGCTCCTGTGTAACATCGTACTTGGTGTAGTAAACGTCCATTGTGTACGGGCCTGTTACGCAGGTCTTTTCAAGGTCGATAACCTTAACGTTGAGGTAGAAACGCGGGTCAGCTGCACAGAGCTTCATGGTGAAGAGAACGTCTTCTGCTGTGAGGTCATTGCCGTTAGCAAACTTTACGCCTTCACGAAGGGTGAGCTTGTACTGTGTGTCGGATACCTTGTCATAACCTGTAGCAAGGATCCAAATCTTTTCGCCGGAGGGAGTGTAGTCCCAGAGAGGCTCATAGAAAGCGTATGTAACGCTGACGAATGAACCCTGAGAATACATCGGGTTGAGTGTGCCGCAGTCATCGTGGAGAGAAATGTTGAGTGTTTTTGTTTCGTTTAAGTCAACATCTTCTTCTACATCTTCCTGCTCTGTGTTTTCTGTTACTTCTTTGATATCGCCTGAGGGTTTGGTTTCTTCTACGGGTTTAGCGGGTTCTTGGGGTTTGTTGTCTTCTGCAGCCTTTTCACCACAGCCGGCGAGCATACCGACGACCATGATTACAGCCATAAGAAGACATACGAGTTTGGTTGCCTTTTTCATTTAATTTTCCTCCTTTTGATTGATTAATTCTTTATAGCGACAGCAAGCGACAAAATGCCCGGGCTTGTATTCCTCAAGCGTCTGCGGCTTACTGCAGCATTCCTGAGCGAACCGGCATCGTGCCGCAAAACGGCAGCCCGGTTTCGGGTTGATCGGCGATGTGATCTCGCCTTCGATAAGGATTCTCTTTGAGTTATTCGGATACTTCGGAATCGGTATTGCGGAAAGCAAAGCCTTTGAATACGGATGCAGTGTTTCAGCAAACAAATCATCTGCCGGTGCTTTTTCAACGACCTGACCGAGGTACATGACCATGATCTCATCGGAAATATACTTGACAACGGAAAGATCATGCGTTACGAACATATACGCAAAGCCGCGTTCTTCCTGAAGGTCAAGCATAAGGTTGATGACCTGTGCCTGAATGGAAACGTCCAGTGCGGAGACAGGCTCATCACAGACGATGAACTTGGGGTCAAGCGAAAGCGCTCTGGCGATGCCGATTCTCTGACGGCGTCCTCCGTCGAGCTCGTGCGGATAAGAATGCTCAAAACGGGCCGCAAGACCGACCGTATCCATAAGCTCTCTTGTTTTCACAAGCATATCATTCTTTGACATGCCTCCACGCATCTGAAGCGGCTCCATGATCGCTTCGCTGACGGTCATACGAGGGTCAAGAGAAGAGAAAGGATCCTGGAATATGATCTGCATATCCTCACGGAGTTTCCGGATCTCTTTTCTGTTCGGATAAGTAATATCCTTGCCTTCAAAATATATCTTACCGTCCGTTACGTCCGCAAGGTGAAGGATCGTTCTGCCAAGGGTGGTTTTTCCGCATCCGGATTCTCCGACAACGCCGAGAGTTTTTCCCTTCTCCAGAGTAAAGGTAACGTTATCAACGGCATGAAGCATTCCGTTTTTTGTCTTAAAATACTTTTTCAGATTCTGTACATCAAGTAACGGCGTCATACGTTATCCCCTCCTACTCTGAAACATTTTACCAAATGACCGGGTTCAATCTCAAAAACAGGCGGCTGTTCCTCAAAGCATTTTGCCTGCGCATGATCGCAGCGGTCACAGAATGCGCAGCCCTTCGGCAGATTTGTCGGGTCGGGCATAAGACCCTTGATGGGTTTCAGTCTCTTTGACTTTGTTTCAAGGCTCGGCAGTGAATCAAACAGTCCCTGTGTGTACGGGTGAGACGGATTGTTGAAAATTCTGTCAACGGAGCCGCGCTCAATGATCTCACCAGCATAAGTAACAGCAACGGAGTTGCAGAAATCGGCAACAACGCCGAAATCGTGCGTGATGAGAATAACGGAAGTTCCGAGCTGTTCTTTGAGTTTGCGCATCATGTCAAGAACCTGTGCCTGGATCGTAACGTCGAGAGCGGTTGTCGGCTCATCGGCGAGAAGAAGCTCAGGGTTGCAGGCAAGCGCCATCGCGATAACGACACGCTGCTTCATGCCGCCGGAAAACTGATGCGGGTATTCGGTATATCTTTCTCTCGGAATACCGACCATTTCGAGCATATCGCCTGCTCTGTCGGACGCTTCGATTTTGGATATCTTGTTATGCTGCTTAATTGATTCCGCGATCTGGAAGCCTACGGTTTCAACAGGGTTGAGGGCGGTCATAGGATCCTGGAAGATCATGGCGATCTTGTTGCCGCGGACCTTCTGCATTTCCTTTTCGGGAAGCTTGATCATATCTTCGCCATCATAGAATATTTCACCGGAGGTGATTTTTGCCTGAGCCTCGGGAAGTATTCTCATTATGCTTTTCGCGACTGTGGTTTTACCGGCGCCGGTTTCACCGACAAGACCTAATGTTTCTCCTCGTTCCAAAGAGAGATTGATTTTGTTAACTGCGTAAATGACAGCTTCATCTGTGCGGTATTCAACGGACAGATTTTTGATTTCAAGTAATTTATCAGCCAAAATTCTCACCTCAGTTCTTCAGACGCGGGTCAAGTGCGTCTCTCAAACCATCACCGAGCAGGTTGCATGCAAGAACAGAGATCATGATGCAGATGCCCGGATAAAGCGCCTGTGTAGGATACTGTCTCATAACAGCTCTTGCTTCTGAAATCATTGTGCCCCATTCGGGAAGCGGCGGCTGAACACCGAGGCCGATATAGCCGAGAGCAGCACCGGAGAGGATGCAGCTTCCGACGCCCATCGTAAGCTGAACGATCATCGGACCGATCGCGTTCGGCAGAATGTGCTTGAGCATGATTCTGACTGTTCCGCAGTTGATCGATTTGGAAGCCTCTATGTATTCCGTCTCGCGGACGGTCATAACAGAAGCACGCATAATTCGCGCATAGCCCGGAACAATACCGAGACCAAGAGCAATAATTGCGTTTCGGAGACTTGCACCGAGGATGGCAGCGAGGGCTACGCAGAGCAGAAACATAGGAATTGCCTGATAAATATCAAGAAGTCTCATTAAAAGGTTATCGACCCATTTGCCGTAATAACCGGAGATAATGCCGACAGTGATACCGATAATGCCGCCGATGAGAACAGAAATGATACCCATCTGCAGAGACTGTCTTGTACCATAGATGATTCGGCTCAGAATGTCTCGTCCCATCTTATCCGTACCGAGCAGATGCTCTTTGCTTGAGCCTTGATTTTTAATGGCAACGTTCTGGGCGGAATAATCATAAGGAGCAATTATCGGCGCACAGATCGCAATGAGAATAATCGCAATCAGCACGAACAAGGAGATTACCGCAAGTTTATTCTTCCGGAGCTGAATCCATATTTCACGCAGTCGCGACTGCTTCTTTATTTTCTTTTCCTTCGCCATTGCTCTTTCCTCCCTTCTTTTTAGTCTTTCTTGTATATTGAGAACGAATTCTCGGGTCTACAAGTGCGAATACTACGTCAACCACAAGGATAATAACAGCAAACAGACCGGAAATGATCAGGATGCCGCCCTGAATTACGGGGTAGTCACGAGTATTCAGACCCTGCATGATGTACTGGCCAAGGCCAGGCAGCGAGTAGATAACTTCCGTTATAAGCGAGCCGCCGAGTGACGAGCCGAAAACACCGCCGATGACCATGATAACAGGGATAACAGCATTCTTGAGTGCATGTCTGTATATAACGGTTCTTTCATTAAGACCTTTTGAACGTGCCGTTGTGATGTAGTCCTGACGAAGAACTTCCATCATATCGGAACGCATCTGTCTTGCGATAAGAGCCATGAGTCCGAGTGCCATGGATACGCACGGAAGGATCCAGCCTTTCCATGTTTCAACGCCGGCTATCGGAAGTACTCCGAGTTTAACGCCGAAGAATCGTATCATCAGCAACGCAAACCAGAAGCTCGGCATGGATACCGCTATCAAGGACAGGAAAATAACCGTACTGTCTTTCCATGTGTGGGTATGGCGTGCGGCGTATATTCCTATCGGTATACCGACAAGCGATGAGAAAATCGTACCGAACAGAACAAGAATTACCGTATACTTGAAGCGTTCGATCATTTCACCGAAAACGGGACGCTTTGACATAATGGAAGTACCGAAATCACCGTGAACAACACCGGTGATAAAGTGCCACCAACGGACAAAGAACGGATCGTTCAATCCGAGTTCGTCTCTCAACTCTTCGACCGTTTCTTCCGTTGCGTTTGTGCCAAGTAACATACGCGCAGGATCACCGGGAGTTAAGTCAATCAAGATCAAAACGACCAATGATATGCCGAGCAATGTCGGGATCAGCAGCAGCAAGCGCTTGATAATGTACTTAATCATACTCTCAGTCTCCTCCTTTCAAATTAGTTTAATCTCTATTATTCAGCCCAATCAGGCTTTGGCTGACTCTTTCCTTCTTCAAAGGATGTCTCATTCAGTCCTTTGAAGCACTTGCCGCAGATATTGCACCATTTGTCCGGCTCAAGACGGCATCTGCGGATGTTGTCGCCCTCATAGTAATACTCCCATGTTCCGTCATCCTTCTTGCGGCGGAGGATCTTATGCCAAATACCGTCAAGCCAGGTTGCCTGGAACATAACAGGCTTTCTGAGGTCAAAATAAATCGGGCAGTGCCATGTGTTCTTCGGGATGCGAATTACGCACGGCTTGTCAATTACGATTTTCTCCATGTTGTCAGGATCTTCACCGACAAACATCGTGATCGTTGCGTCAAAATCAAATACATCCGGGAAGTGCGGGCCTACGAATACAAGATACTCGTCTGCATGGCTGTGGAAATGCGGAACTTCCATCTGATTCGACTTTGTGAACACCTGGAAGCCGATATGATAATTGGAGCCCGGGAAATCATGGTCACCGTGCATATATGCCTGCGGCTTCATGCACCAGTCGCCCCAGTATGTAACCATTTCGGGAAGCTCATACTTTAAGTAGTCATACTTTCCGGTCCATACTCTCTTGCGGTCAGCTTCAAACGGAGGATAATCTGCCTCGTTATACTCTGCCTCACTCAGCTTGCCGTAGCATTTGCCGCACATCGTGCATTTCTCACCGTCGCGCTCTTTGCACATACGGGTGTTGTCACCGTCATAGAGATAATCCCATTTTCCGTCGGGCTTCTGCTTTCTTGTGACCTTTGACCATGTTCCGTCAAAATATGCCTGCTGATAAATGATCGGCTTGTTGATACGGAAACGGATCGGTCCGTGCCACATATAAGGCGGGATCTTTACGACGGTCGCTTTGTCGATATACATCGTTTCCATGTTGTTCGGATCTTCTCCGATGTCAAGCTCGATCTGTGCGTCAAAGTCAAATACATCCGGTACATTTGCTCCGAGGAATACAAGATATTCATCGGTCGCCATGTGGAAATGCGGCTCATCATAGTCTACTGACTTTGTGAACGTCTGGAATCCGACATGGTATGTTGCTCCGGGCATATTTGTTTCGCCTCTGAAGTACGCCATCGGTGATGCTATAAAGTCTCCCCAATGTGACTCCTCAGGCTTGAGTGCAAATACGCATGTGTCCTGATATTTTCCCATACATTTCATCCTTTCTGAAATATTATTTATTATCTTCTAAATTGATATAGGATGTACGAAAACCGTTGCCCTCATAAGGGTGTCCGTGGCTCCAGCTGCACGACCAGCAGAATATTCCGGCAAAAGCCCCGCTCCCCCAATAACCGCCGCGGTACATAAACGCCTCGGGCAGGCCGTTATTGAGATATGCATACTGCTCTTTATAATCATAATACGGCTCATCAAAGATTAGCCCATAAGCTATGAGAAGCTCTCTTGCCGCCGCGCCTATCGTTTCATCACATGTGATAAAAGACATATCACACCGGCGAAGCGCATTTGCTTTAGACGGCGGGGTTTCCGATGTGAACACCCATTTGGAGCCCCATCCCGCTACATCAAACGGCTCTGCTCTGTAATCGGCTTTGACAGAGCCCGGTGTTGTTCCGTTTCCGTCCGGCAGGATAAACTCACCGGTCTTTGCGTCGATAGCCCGCCACGCATTTGAATCAGCCGCCTGAGAATTTCTGATATCCGCGCCGTCATTTTCCGGCAGCACCTGAAGCTCTCCGTAAACAAAACGCAATCCGCCTATCCACTCGGAAAGATTACCGTTCATATCCCATATGCCCGCTGTCGTATTATCATGGCTCCATGAAACAGGGCCTGAGCCTGTGAGCACCCATTTTGCACCGTTTTCATCATAAGCGCAGGGAGAGGCGCGGAAAATGCTTTCTCTTCTGTCTTTGCCGTGGTCGTTGTTGCCGCACGGGAAGTATCCGTTTTTCTTACACCATAGAGCGATAGCTCCCCATTCCTGTACGGTGGTCAGATGCCAGCCGAGCCCTTTGTTACTGCTTTTTTCCATGGAAAGGTCAATGTCGACCTCATTGCAGGGGTGCGCCATCGGCATAGAACAGCCGACGCCGTTGATCTCCGTATTCTGATATTTTGAAATATAAAAGCCGTCTCGCTCAACCCCGTTTACGATAAACGCGGGATGTACTCTGTCCGAGCCGTTTGTGATGACCTGATTCATTCTGAATTTCGGTATAAAAACCATGATCGAAGGATTGCCTTTGTCATCATAGAGTATGTCATTATTCGGACATGCGGCTCTGAACATCAGTCTGCCGAGTTCTTCCGTATTCATGATCTGTCCTCCGTTTTCGTCAGTGTGTTTTGTAGAAATTCTCGCCGTATGTTTCAGCGACCTCTCTGCACCAGCGGCTTTTTTTCTTGACGGTCTCATCATTAAAATCACCGCTCACACCGCACATGGAGATAAATCCGCCGCCCGGGGCGAGCCTGTCATATGTGTCAATGATCGTCTGCTTGAATTCATCCTCGCCGATATCCTCATCGCAAAGTCTTCCGCGATAATCCCACCCGCCAACTATTACGAGATCCTTCGGGTGGTTTTTCTTGATCGTGTCAAGGTCGTTGGAGGTCTGTGCCGGATTCCAGTACCGGATCCCGAAATCATTCCAATCATCCGCAAACAAATCGCATTTTCCGCAGCAATGAAGCTCTCCGGGAAGACCTCTGTCCATGCCGATCTTTGCTTCTCTGATATAAAGCGGCTTAAAAATATCTCTGTACATTTCAAGGGAAATGAACGGGCTTTTCCACGCCGCCGTATCGTCTGACTGCCCGAACGTATCCGGTGCGTAATAATCAAAGCACTTGTCATAAACCTCGCACCAGAAATCACAGATATAATTCAGCAGTGCCTTGCACTCCTCCGGCTCCTCGTAAAGCGCCATAAGACCTTCCGTAAAGCCCATGAGTGCCATCAGCGTCTGAAAGTACCCAACATGCAGCGTAATTTCTTTTGCAGTCTCGTTAAAGTTGAAGCCCTGCTTTTCGGCGGCTTCAATATCCTTCTTCGCCATCATTTCCCAGTCGATCCCGGAAATATCCGGAAGCTTCACAACATCGCGCCACTGTCTGATATCTTTCAGAATGAAGTTATTCGGCTCAGGTAAAAGCGCACCGTTTGATTCCGGCGCCGCTACCCATTTGACACCGAACATGTCGATTTTTTCTTCCGTTTTGCGCCAATCATTCGCAATCGCGGGGATAATAAGACTTACAGGCGCAAATTTTTCACCGACTTTCGGGAAAAAGCTGAACTGAGGAATGTAATCCGGCACTATTCCGTTTGCCATATCAAGAAAATTCTGTTTCGGTGAACGTGTCAATATAAACATCCCCTTCAAAATTAAACAAAAAATGTGTACAATCAGCACATTCTATTGTATAATTAGATTAAGCTACGACATTATACTAACAAGCAAGCAATATCATTCCAATGTTCTGAAATTACAAAATTGAGAGCTGATTTGTTCCTATTTTGTTCTATCAGCACAATCACCTGTATGCTTTTACTCTGTATAATAGATTTAATCAAAGCAAGGAGTTACCAGATATGCGAATAAGTATGTGGATGATAGCGAACATGCTAAAAGATGAGG
>JAZRYQ010000122.1:0-4358 GCA_045600805.1 Candidatus Alloscillospira sp.
ATTTTGTTTATGACAGGGACGATCTCAAGATTGTTTTCGATTGCGAGATATGTGTTTGCCAGCGTCTGCGCTTCAACGCCCTGCGAAGCGTCAACCACGAGAACAGCCCCCTCGCACGCGGCAAGAGAACGGGAAACCTCATAATTGAAGTCCACATGTCCCGGCGTGTCAATCAGATTGAACCGGTAAGTCTCTCCGTCGGCTGCGTTATAATCAAGGCTTATCGCGCGCGCTTTGATGGTGATGCCGCGCTCGCGCTCAAGATCCATGTTGTCAAGGATCTGATCCTCCATGTCGCGCTCGCTTACGGCGCCGCAGAGCTCAATGAGCCTGTCGGACAATGTGGATTTACCGTGGTCGATATGGGCGATGATGGAGAAATTGCGTATATTTTCCTGCTTTATCAAGTTTGTGGCCCCCCCGCGCTTTAAAGAAGCGCCGATGTTTTTTTCAGAAGTTCGTTTATCTGTCCAGTGTCTAGTCCTGCACAGGCGACTCTCATTTTTTCAAAAAGAACGGCTTTATGGACGTTGTGCATACTGTCCGGCATTTCACCGGACATGGAAAGCTCTATTTCACGCATCGCGCTGATAATATAATCGGCGGCAGCGCTTATGAATTCGGGATTGCCGGCAGATTCGGCGGCTTTGATGATCGCCGCGGTTTTTTCGGCTGCTTTGACAGACGGCGCGGACGCACAGTTTATCGTCACGGAGCTTGCACCGATCCTGCCGAGAATAAAATCAGCGGATACGCCGTAGTAGAGACAGACCTTGTCAACAAATTCAAATTTCGGTTCGCGCACGCCGTTTTCATAATGGCTTAAAAGCGCCTGCGATATGTGAAGCTCCTTTGCGGCCTGCTTCTGGCTGATGCCACGTTCTTTTCGGAGCGTTACAAGTACGGTGGAAAAATCAGATATCACGTCATATCCTCCTAAATAATACACTCCGTATAGTATACATTACGCATATCCCATTTGTAAATAACAACTGCAAAATTTTTAATAAGTTACTTGCACTTTGTCAAAATGGGTGGTAAAGTAGAAACGTGAAAATTCAATACTATCGGAGGTATTTCAATATGGAAAATTTCAAAGTTATTGTTGAAGGCTCAGGCAAGCACTGCCATGTCACAAGAGAAACGCTTGACGTTCTTTACGGTAAGGGCTTTGAGCTTCAGAACAAAAAGAATCTTTCTCAGCCCGGTCAGTTTGCAACACCTCATAAGGTAACGATCGTAGGGCCAAAAGGGCAGACAACGATGTCCATTCTCGGCCCCTGCCGCAAGGCTGACCAGGTTGAGCTTTCCTTTACAGACGCAAGAGCGCTCGGACTTAACTGCCCGGTACGCGAGAGCGGTGACCTCAAGGGCTCTGCCGGCTGCAAGATCATCGGGCCCGAGGGCGAGGTCGAGATCGCAGAAGGCTGCATCATCGCAAAGAGACATATTCATATGACTCCCGAAGACGCGGCAAAGATCGGCGTAGTTGACAAGCAGATCGTCAAGCTCAAAATCGGCGGCGAGAGAGCTCTCGTATTTGACGAGGTCGTCGCCCGCGTAAGTGACCAGTATGCGACATTTGCCCATCTTGATTATGATGAGGTCAACGCCGCGGCAATGTTCTGGAAGGATCCTCTCGGAGAAATTATAGTCGACTAAAACACAAAACCCGTGAACATATCAAAACTGTTCACGGGTTTGTTCTTGTATTATTTTTCGCTTTTTATAATCTACATATTATCTGCTTATTTTGCCTGCATAATTTTTGTAATATTAAACTTTGTTTTTGGATTTTTGATTTTGCAAATCTGATATGGATTTACTTTCAAAAATACAGATGATAATATATACTCAAATGCGGAATATGACCGCAAAACGATTGGAAAATAAACATAAAAGCAATATTAAAGGAGTGTTCAAAATGAAAGTATCAGAGATAATGAAAAAACGTATGGCTTTCTCATTTGAGGTATTTCCTCCGAAGACCGATGTCGGTATGCAGAAGCTCACCGGTGAGGGCGGCGTTCTCGATAGGCTCTATACGCTGAATCCTGACTATATTTCCTGCACATACGGCGCAGGCGGCTCAAACGTCGGAAAGAACCTTGACGTTCTCAAATCCGTCAAAACTTCCGGCAAATCCGTTCCTGTAACACACTTCACATGCGTCGGCAATACAAAAGAAGGCATCAAAGAGCAGCTCCAGACTTACCTTGACAACGGTATCGACCATATGCTCGCTCTCCGCGGTGACCTTCCGTTCGGCTGGACAGGCACAGGCGGCGACCTCCACTATGCAACTGAGCTTGTCAAATTCGTCCGCCAGGAGTTCGGTGACAAGTTCTGCATCGCTGTTGCAGGCTCACCCGAAGGACACATTGCATGCCGCAGCCTTGCCTCCGATATCGCTTTCTTAAAGCAGAAGCAGGACGAAGGCGCTGACTACATCATGACACAGCTCTGCTGGGATATGGATCAGTTCCGCTGGTGGCTCGATGCTATCCGCAAAGCAGGCGTAACGCTTCCTGTGGATGTGGGTATCATGCCGGTACTTTCCATTGACTCCACGATCAATATGGCTCTTTCCCGCAACGGCTGCGTAATGCCCAGAGAGCTTTCCTCCATTATTTCCAACCACTGGATCTTCCCGAATCCGTTTGCTCCGAACGAATCCGAAGAGTCCATCGCGCAGAAGAAGGCAGACTTCCGCAAGGCAGGTCTTGAGTACACCGTTAAACTCATCGACGAATACAGAGTATCCGGCATCCAGGGCATTCACCTTTATGCTCTCAATAAATTCGAGAACGTAAAAGAGCTTATCGAGATGTCAGACCTTGTTGACTATATATAAGTCGGGAGAATACTGCAATGGGATTCAAATCTGATATTGAAATCGCTCAGGAAACTGAGATACAGCATATATCAAAGATCGCCGAAGTTGCCGGCGTTGACTCCAAATATCTTGAACAGTACGGCAACTACAAAGCAAAGGTCGATTATGCACTTTTAAAGGACATGGCTGACAAGCCGAACGGCAAGCTTATCCTTGTTACCGCGATCACGCCGACACCGGCCGGTGAAGGAAAGACGACGACTTCTGTCGGCCTTACGGACGGTCTGCGCAAAATCGGCAAAAACGCCATGGTCGCTCTCCGCGAGCCATCCCTCGGCCCTGTTTTCGGCGTAAAGGGCGGAGCCGCCGGCGGCGGTTACGCACAGGTCGTTCCGATGGAGGATATCAACCTGCATTTCACAGGTGACTTCCACGCGATCGGCGCTGCCAACAACCTTTTGGCTGCTATGCTCGATAACCATATCCAGCAGGGAAACACTCTCGGCATTGACCCGAAGCAGATCACATGGAAGCGCGCTGTTGATATGAATGACCGTCAGCTCCGTCACATTGTGGACGGTCTCGGCGGAAAAGCACAGGGTGTTCCGCGTGAGGACGGATTTGACATCACGGTCGCATCCGAGGTCATGGCTGTTCTCTGCCTTGCTTCCGACATCACGGACTTAAAGGCACGTCTTGCACGCATCATCGTAGCTTACACATATGACGGAAAGCCCGTTACAGCGCACGACCTGAAGGCCGAAGGCGCTATGGCTGCTCTTCTGAAGGATGCTCTCAAGCCGAATCTCGTTCAGACGCTTGAAGGCACACCGGCATTCATCCATGGCGGCCCGTTTGCCAATATCGCTCACGGCTGCAACTCTATCACAGCAACACGCATGGCGCTGAAGCTTGCCGATTATACGGTCACGGAAGCGGGCTTTGCCGCTGACCTCGGCGCTGAGAAGTTCCTTGATATCAAGTGCCGCATGGCTGGTCTTACTCCGTCCGCTGTCGTCATCGTTGCGACTGTCCGTGCTCTCAAGTATCACGGCGGCGTTCCGAAGGCTGAGCTCAACAACGAAAATCTTGCAGCGCTTGAAAAAGGTCTTCCGAATCTTCTCCAGCATGTTGACAATATCAAAAACGTATTCGGTCTGCCGTGCGTCGTCGCTATCAACGCATTCCCGACCGATACAAAAGCTGAGCTTGACCTTGTCGAAGCAAAGTGCAATGAGCTCGGCGTCAATGTCGCTCTGTCCGAGGTTTGGGCAAAGGGCGGCGAAGGCGGCATGGCTTTAGCACGTGAAGTTGTCAGACTTTGTGAAGAGCCGAACAGCTTCAGACAGTCCTATGAGCTTGATTTAACGATTGAAGAAAAGCTCGAAGCGATCTGCAAGAGAATTTATCATGCTGACGGCGTAGTCCTGACGGCCAACGCCAAAAAGCAGGCGGCTGACCTTACCCGTCTTGGCTTTGATAAGATGCCTATCTGCATGGCAAAGACACAGTATTCATTCTC
>JAZRYQ010000123.1:0-2817 GCA_045600805.1 Candidatus Alloscillospira sp.
CTCGTAAACGCAGCGCACTCATTTTCCGGATACAGAGCGCGAAGCTCCTCGCGGACGCGGTTTTTCACGCCGGTGTCACCGACGTTTTCTCCAAAACGGTTCAGTCTTGCATACACGCGCAGCACATTTCCGTCCACCGCGGGCTCGGGCTTTCCGAAAGCAAGCGACGCTATCGCTCCCGCCGTGTAATCGCCGATACCGGGCAGCTTGCGAAGCTCAGCGGCATTGTCGGGAAAATCGCCGCCGTATTCGGCACATATTTTCCGTGCGCAGGCGTGAAGATTGCGGGCGCGGGAATAGTAGCCCAAGCCCTCCCAAAGCTTCAAAACCTGTTCGATTTCGGCATTTGCAAGCGCCTCCACGGTAGGAAATGTCTCCATAAACCGCGTAAAATATCCACGCGCTGCCTCAATACGTGTCTGCTGGAGCATGATTTCCGATACCCAGACTTTGTACGGCGTAATATTCGCCCGCCACGGAAGCGGTCGGGCATTTTCTTTATACCATTCCAAAAGCGGACGAACGATCTGCTGCATAATTAGTCCCTGCCTGTGTTAGTTTTGCGATTATTCTATCAGTTTTTACGGCGTTTTTCAATATTTTAGCGTTTTCTTGCTTTTTCATTCTTCAAGTTTGACCGTTTATACTTCAAAGGTCGCCCACCGTTTTTTACAATTATTTTTGCAATTTTCGTGTTTGGTGAAACTTTTTCAATTTTTCGTGTTTTATATATGTGAAAACAAAAAATCGAAAGGAGACGCAGCAATGCACAAATTTGTAATCAGTACCGGCACAGACAGAGGGTATACCGTAAAAGGAACATCGGACGCCGCGACGGTAAAAACAGCGCTTCGGGATATTCTGGGAAGATCAAAGCTTGAAGAAACGGATAAGTTTCACGCCGACGTCAACGTTCTCGAAATATCCGACAACGGATTCGAGAGATATTATTTCAGACAAATCAATATGTAAGGAGAAAAAGAAATGACAATACCTGCATATATCAAATACTTGGAAAAGCACGATCCTATACTTCTCCCCTTTGCCATGAAAGTAATTAAAGAAGATCCGAACATCAAGGACGTGCATCACATTGATGCCCTTGCCGAAATGCTGTACGCAGAGTCAGACTCCGGCAAGAAGATCAACACAGCGGATATGATTGACGATTACCTTGCCGCACTGGGCATCACGCTTGAACAGCTTTACGCAGAAGAACAGAAAATAACAAGTATAGCTGAGCAGATCGTAAAAAACGAAGAATACGATTTCCTAAACACGTATGTAAGAGCAGATATTTTTGACGTTATTCTCGCGGAAGCTGATGAGCCTGTAACGCCGAGAAAAATCAGAGAAGATAAGCTTGAAACCGTTGAACAGATGAACAGTATAGCAAAAGCTCTTGCGACTCTTGAAAGCATAGACGTTGAGCTATTGAGTGAAACAAACGCAATTCTCGGACTTACTGTTCACAATAGCGAACTGCTCTTAGAAAAACAGTCAAAGCTTTTTGCGCATCTTTCAACTCTTGCAGATAATATTTTCGTAAAAATTGATCCTATCGACGAAATCGTATTATTGGGATTTGGCGTAAACGATATGTACAAAAATTAACTGAACACTGAAACAAAAACACTCGTGAAAAATCAAGGGTGTTATTTCATGATAGGGAATCATATAAAAGTAGTCAATGAAATAGAACGCGCGGATAATATTGATAAATTACTACTGCGTTATATTTCAGCGCAAAATCAATAGCAGCAAAATTCAAATCATTTTTGTTTGGTCACTATTACTCTATCCAATATAAGAAATGGTATCTCATCATCCTCAATAACGCAAAAAGCAGGGCAGATTTTACCGTCTGCCCTGCATAATTTTTAGACCTCATGTGACTTTTTATGTGACTTTTTCGATTTTTCGTGATTTTTGGAAACCTGTTTTTGAGCAAAGTAAAAACCCTGTAACCATTGAAATTACAGGGCTTTTTACTTGGAGCTGCTAAGCAGATTCGAACTGCTGACCTCATCCTTACCAAGGATGCGCTCTACCTACTGAGCTATAGCAGCAAAACTGGCGACCCAGAACGGGCTCGAACCGTCGACCTCCAGCGTGACAGGCTGGCGTACTAACCAACTGTACTACTGGGCCATCTCAGAATGCTTAGTTATTATACAGTCCTCGCTAATTTATGTCAATACCTAAAATCTGAAGTTTGACATAAATTTTCTCATTTCATCGCGCATTTTCTCTGCCCGAAGCTCAAGCCGGTTACCTGTATTCGGGTAGTCAATGCTCATTCTGTATGCGTGCAGAAGCTGCCCGCGGATGCCGGCAGCCTCCGAAAAGCTTTTTGATCGCTCGGTATAATACAACGTGTCCCCCACAAGCGGGAAGCCCATATATGCCATATGCACGCGGATCTGATGTGTTCTTCCCGTAAGAAGTCTGAGTGACAAAACCGTCGTATCTCCGTTTCGCTGCACGACCTTATATTCCGTCACAGCCTCTTTGCCGTCCGGCATCACCGCCCGCAGGATATTTCCCTCCTGCACTCGGCCTATCGGCGCATTGACCGTTCCTTCATCGCACGGCACATCGCCGTAAACCACCGTGAGATAGTTTTTCTCGCTATCAGCCTCGATCAGCCGATATTTCATATAGCTGTTTTTTGCGAAAAGGACTATGCCGCTTGTATCCCTGTCAAGCCTGTTTACCGCGTGGACCGCTGTACCGGTATATCCGGAAACATAATTTGCAAGCGTCCCTGTATAGCGTGAGTGCGTCGGATGGACGATAAGCCCCGCCGGTTTATTG
>JAZRYQ010000124.1:0-3851 GCA_045600805.1 Candidatus Alloscillospira sp.
CTCTTTGGTCGGCGCGAGGGCAAGTCAAGCTTGCCTTAGGGTGTTTTTGCGGCGGCAAAGCCGCCGCAAAAACAGATCCGGTTCTATTTCTCTGCTTTACGAAGTAACTCTGTGAGACTTTGTCTACAATCTGAATCGCCCTTTGCAATACGCAAAGGGCGATCATTTTCATTCTTTGAATGTGCGTTTTATGCAAGCCATCCTGCAAGGCAAACGCCTGCATCGGGATCAAGCTTTCTTGCAAATGCTTCGGGATAATCCCGCTTCCACTGCTCCATTTCTTCGTCTGTCACTTTTTCGACCTGAACAAGGAAGCCCGAAACAGCCATACCCGTCGCGTTCTTGGAAAGATTCCCCGTCGGCGTTATCGTATTTATCGCTCCGCCGCGGTCAAGAAATCCCGGAATGATCGGGTCAAGACGTGCGCCGTGGTCAACATAGCAGGTGTTCGGAATAAGTCTTTCCGTCACATACGCGCCACAGAGGACTATCCCGCGCTCGTTGTAAACCTTTACGATATCTCCGTGCTGAATACCGCGTTTCTTAGCTTCGGAGGTATGCAGCCAGCACGGCTCATACTGATAACCGTCTTTTCCGCGTATTTTCATCGTTTCGATCTCGCGGTTCCAGATAATATCATCGCACTGCGCGTGCATACGCCATCTGCCGTGGTTTGACATACACAGAAGCGGATATTTCTCCGCACGCTCTGAGGACAGGCGCTCATCGTGTGTTTCGCCTTTTTCCACCCAGTGCGGCACCGGCGGACGCTCAGGATCATCCGGCAGATGCTTTGCGATCTCTGTCGAGTAAAATTCGAGCTTGCCTGTCGGCGTTGTGAGCGGATTGTTATCGGGGTCTTTATAAAACTCATACAGCCCCGCCGGAAGCTTTTTCACTTCCTCCTCGGGTTTGCACGGTACGACGAAGATCTTGCGTTCATTGAACTCTTCCCATGACATATAGTCCTCGCAGCCGGTCGCTGCATAGAAGAAACGTACACGCTCTTCCTCTGTCAGTTTTCCGGTGTATGCGTCATAGTATTCTTTTCCGAGCTTCTCGGCAACACGCGCGCACACATCAAAGTCGGAAACCGACTCGCCTATCGGCTCACAGCACGGCTCGGTTTTGTATACGGACACGAAATTGCCGCTTGACAAGTCGTTTCCGAGCTCGTTCATCTCATGCTTCGTCGCTACGGGGAAAATGATATCCGCAAAGTAGCAGTCATTTTCAAGCCACGGATGCTGTGCGACGATGCACTCGATGGATTCATGCTGATACGCCTTTGCCTGAAGATTGCCGTTATTCCAGCATGTCACCTGACACGGCGCGTCCGTCCAGATCATGTGTATCTGCGAAAGTCCGTCGCGCGGGTATTTCATTTCCTGGAACTGATACTGCTGCGTCGGATGGCGGAAGTTGTTTTTATCCGGTTGTTGGCTTGACGAGAAGCATTGCAAGCCTCTCCATTCGGCATGACCTTCCAAAATTGCCTTGTGGATCATCGTGCGCGGGATAAACTGCTGCGGCGCAGGCAAGACCCTGAACAGGTCAACAAGCTCCGGAGCTCTTTCAGCCTGTTTATCGTTGAGCACAAAACGGCGCATATTGATATGCTCCTCCACATCTCCGTCGACCGGTCTGAGCGCATCGCAGATATGCGGCATCTGCGGCGTGAACTGTCCCTGATACGGGACAGGATAATCTCTGTTCCAAAGGCTCCATTCAAGCATTTTCGCCTGATGTACGCCCGGTCTTCCGAGGCCCTGCATACCCAAAAGCATAACTTCCAGTCTTGCAGGCTCCGAGGAATACGGCCCGCGGATATAGCAGCCGCCGTTGCCGTGGATGATGCTTGTCGTGTCTTTTGCCCATTTTCTGGCAAGCGCCTTTATCGTGTAAACGGGTACGCCGCATTTTTCGCTGGCCCATTCCGGCGTTTTCGGCACGCCGTCCTCCTTGCCCGTGACATATTCGACGAATCTGTCAAAGCCGTATGCGTGCGTGTCGATATAATCCTTATCGTACGTTCCCTCTTTGAGCCATACATACGCAATGGCAAGCTGCAAAGCAGCGTCCGTATTCGGCAGGATGGGTATCCACTTATCCGCGTGCACGGCAGCGCCGTAATTTAAATCGGGGCAGACATATACGCTCTTTATTCCGAGCGACGTAAGCCAATAACAAAGTCTGCTCGGCATATGGCTTACAACGCCGAGCGGCGTTGTCTCGGGATCGCATCCCCAGAAAAGAAGCATATCGGAATTCTGCGCTATATCGGGATAAAGATTTGTCTGCGGCGCCATTTCACCGACAGGCTCACAGCCCCAGACATATTTTGCGCCCCAGAACCAGCCTTCCCAGCTGTCGGCGTTGCGCATCTGAAGCGTATAACCGCCCATGAGCGATAAAAGTCTGTTCGGGCAGCCGTGACTGGGCGATACATTTTTGCCCTCACCGTGCATATCCGCCTGACAAAGCACCGCCTCCGGGCCGTACTTTTCCTTCATGCGCTTTAATTCTTTGGCGACGATCTCCGTCGCCTCATTCCATGATATGCGGACATATTTTGACTTTCCGCGGTTTTGCGGATTGCGCTCGCCGTCCGGATCCCAGTCAACACGTTTGAGCGGATAGGATACTCTGTTCGGTGAGTAAACACGCGATTTATAGCCGAGTCCGAGCGGCGTGATCGTCACTCTGTCCGGTGCCGAAAACGTGCTGCCGCGTGCTTCTATCTTCCACGGGTTACAGTATTTGTCCGTGTATTCCTTATCGTAAAAATACGGTCTTATGCGTGTGATCTTCCCGTCGTTTGAGTCCACGCGGCACGGTGCGCCCGATTCAGGTCCCATAAGGCTGAAGCTCACTATATTCTTTTTGTCGGGAGTAAATTTATTCATCGCAGCCTCCATATACTCTGTCATATTTATTGATTATATTATAATATCATTTCCCGAAAAGCAAAAGTATATTAATCGAGTATTGTAACAACCTGCAAGCTGTGACCGTTTTGCAAAAAAGCATGAAAATAGCACATAACACTTGACATTGGTATTATTCCAAGGTTTAATATTATTCTGTAAATATGTGATTTGCGGGATGAAGCTTTTTCACCCCGAAGCATTGGAGGAAACAGTAATGAAAGATGTAGTAATCGTTGAAGCCTGCCGTACCGCTGTCGGCAAAATGGGCGGCTCTCTTCGTCCTTTGAGCGCGTACGACCTTGCGTGTGTCGTTTTAAAAGGCGTGCTTGACAGAAGCGGCATAGACCCGAAGGAAATCGACGAGGTCGTCATGGGACACTGCCGTCAGACCTCCGACGACCCGAATATCGCACGCATCGCCGCTCTGAAGGTCGGTATTCCCGAGTCAACCCCTGCATACACAGTCATGCGTCAGTGCGCTTCCGGTATGACGGCTGTCGCAAACGCTGCCATGAGCATCATGTGCGGACAGAATGACGTCTGCATCGCAGGCGGCACGGAGAGCATGTCCAACGCCGTTTTCTATGTAAGAAACGCAAGATGGGGCGTCGGCACAGGCACGACGGAATTTGTTGACGCGCTCACGGAAGGTCAGTTCCGCAGCCAGCCGAGCGAAGTCTACGGCAAATACAACATGGGCGCGACCGCCGAAAACATTGCAGAACAGCTCGGTATCACAAGACAGGAGCAGGACGAGTTTTCATACACATCCCAGAAGCGCGCAGCAGAAGCGATTGCCTCCGGCCGCTTCAAGGACGAGATCGTTCCCGTGACCGTTCCGCAGGGGAAGAAAAAGCCCCCGATCGTATTTGACACGGACGAATTCCCGAGAGAGACGACCATGGAAGGTCTTGCCAAGCT
>JAZRYQ010000125.1:0-2443 GCA_045600805.1 Candidatus Alloscillospira sp.
CAAATGCGAATACAGGGTGTATACTAATATACTATACAGAATTTGTATATTGCAGGAGGGTAATATGAAAATCATCATTGCCGGACTCGGACTTGTGGGAACAAGTCTTGCACAGAATCTTTCGTCGGAAAACCACGATATAACGTGCATTGATATTGATAAGGAAATCGCTTCACAGCTTGAGGATTCCTATGATGTTCTCGGCGTCTGCGGGAACTGTGCGAGCATCCGACTTCTGAAAGACGTCGGTATTGACAAAACGGATGTTTTTATCGCCGTGTGTGAATCAGACGAGACAAATATGGTCGCGTGCTTGACGGCAAAGCGCCTCGGCGCAAGGCATACCGTGGCGAGAATCAGAAAGCCGGAGTATGTCGATGAAATCGACCTTATTAAAAATGAGCTTGATATTGATCTTGTCATCAATCCGGAATACACAACGGCGTCGCAGCTTCTCAGACTTCTGCGTTACCCCAATGCGCTTGATATCGAGACATTTTTCCGCGGTCAGGTCGAAATTGCAGGGTTCCGTGTTCTGGAAGAGGACTTTTTGACGGGTGAGCCGCTGAGCGCTGTGCAGAAAAAACTCGGGAAATCGCGCGTACTGTTCTGCGCGGTCGAGCGCGCCGGAAAGACGCTGATTCCCGACGGCAAAACCGTGATCGAAGCAGGCGACAAGGTCTATATCATCGGCGACGTGCTCGGTGTGAATGAGTTTTTCAGAACGCTCGGCAGAATTTCGCAGAAAATCCGCTCCGTCATGATAGTCGGCGGCGGCAAGACCTCATATTATCTGGCAAAGCTTCTGGCGGATATGAAGCTTGACGTCAAGATCATTGAGCGCGACCGTGCAAGATGCATGGAATTATCCTCCGAGCTTCCGGAGGCGCTCATCCTGAACGGGGACGGTACCCAGCAGGAGGTGCTGATAACCGAGAATATCGCAAAAACGGACGGCTTTATCGCGCTGACCGGCGACGATGAGGACAACCTGATCATCTCCCTTTACGCAAAACAGCTTGGCGTTCCGAAGGTCATTTCAAAAATAAACCGCAGAGATTATTATGACGTCATATCCTCTCTTGATATTGACAGCTTCGTAAACCCGAAGCTGATAACCGCGTATACGATCCTGCATTATGTGCGCGGGCTTACGATGAGCCATTCCTCAAAAATGGAAGCGCTGTATCAGATCGCAGGCGGCACGGTAGAGGCGGCGGAATTCCTTGTTGCCCCGAAAACGCGCCATCTCGGGAAGCCACTCAAAGATTTAAAGCTCAAAAAAGGTATCCTCATCGTTTCGCTCATGCGCGAGGGAAAAATAATCATTCCCGAGGGCTCTACATCCATACTCGCGGGAGACTGCGTGATCATCGTTTCGGGCTCGACACAGATATCAAGCGTTGACGATATCTTTGCGGACTGAGCGGGAGGACGGCAAATGAGTTACAGAATGATTTTCCGCACGACCGGCGTTGTCATGGTGATAGAAGCCGTTATCATGGCGATCATGGCAATTATCGCCGTGTGCTTTTCGGAAAACGCCATGCCGTTTGTGTGGACGATTGCGGTGCTTATCGTGATAGGTGTTCCGCTTTCTCTGGTAAAGCATGAGCAGAAATTCTTTTTTGCAAAGGAAGGGTATGTTACCGCGGCGCTGACGTGGATCATCCTTTCGCTTTTCGGCGCTCTGCCGTTTTATTTCTGCGGCGGCTTCGGCGGATATGTAAACTGCTTTTTTGAGGCCGTTTCCGGCTTTACGACAACGGGCTCGACGATCCTTGAAGAAATTGAGACACTGCCTCGTGCGATCCTTTTATGGCGAAGCACAACGCACTTTATCGGCGGCATGGGGATCCTCGTGCTTGCAACGGCGATCGTTCCGTCCGGACGTGACAGAGCACAGCATCTGATGCGCGCGGAAATGCCGGGAACAACAGCGGGCAAGCTCGTGCCGAGGCTGTCACAATCGTCGAAAATACTGTATTATATGTACATCGTGCTGACGGTTTTGGAAATCATTGCATTGATGCTCGCCGGAACGAGCGTTTACGAAAGCATTACGCTTGCGTTTTCGACAGCCGGAACGGGCGGCTTTGCCGTGACGAACAACAGCATTGCGGCTTACAGCCCTGCCGTGGAGATAATAACGAGTGTGTTCATGCTTCTTTTCAGCGTGAATTTCACGGTTTATTTCTGGCTGATCACAAAAAAGTTTGCACAGATACGCAAAAATCAGGAGCTGTGGTTTTTTATCAGCATCGTTGTCGTTGTGACGGGTATTTTGTCGTTTAACGTCCGAAATGTGTATGATTCCTTCGGAACGGGACTGAGACATGCGTTTTTCACCGTGTCATCAACGATATCGACGACGGGCTTTGTGGTCACCGATTATGATACCCTGTGGCCTGAGCTTTCCAAAGCATTTATTCTGTTCCTTATG
>JAZRYQ010000126.1:0-7842 GCA_045600805.1 Candidatus Alloscillospira sp.
CGCACGGTCATATGCGGGAACAGGCCTGTTTGCTGGATCACATACCCCATGCTTCTGCGAAGGCTGATCGGATCATATTCCATGATATCTCTGCCGTCAATGCGTATAACGCCGGAGGTAAGCTTAACCAACCTGTTTATCATTTTGAGACAAGTGGTTTTTCCGCAGCCTGACGGGCCGATAATAACGACCAGTTTCCCTTTCGGAATCGTAAAACTGATATCCTTTACGACCTCGGTTTTTGATCCCGGGTAACTTTTACTGACATTTTCAAATTCAATCAATACGTATCATTATCTCCTTCCTTTTTGTGGCCTATTCAGATTCCTCCTTTTGCAAATTATCCGGAGCCTCCATGTTCAGGAATCGAATGACCGCCTGTCTTGTGACTTCATCACCAACAAAAATGACCCAGTCACCGGGAAATATCTCTGCTTTGGGACCGGGGGAAACAATAGTATGCTCATTGCGTCTTATGGCAACGACCGTTGCTCCGGTATTTTGCCAAAAACTGAGATTTTCGAGACTCATCCCGGCTTTAGGTGAGTTTTCAGCGATCTGCACCTCGTATTGCGGAAGCACCGCTCTTGCGGAAAGCGGAGATTCCTGGGATTCGATAATGTTCTGACAAACATCAAGGATCCTGTTTTCAATAATACGGTTTGCCTTGATAAGCTTTTGCAGACGCTTTACTTTGTTGTGCAAAGTCTCTCTTTCCAACTGAGCCTGAAGATAGCGGGAAGCATTATCCGCAGATAAGACGTACACTCCGCTCTGTTCTTTGATTTCTACGACCTTCATGTCTTCGAGCAGTTTCAACGCCTTTCTGACTGTCTCCGGTGATACACTGTAAACAGAGGCAAGCTTTGAGCGGCCTTCTATCCGCTGTCCCTCTTTTAAGCTTCCGTCGGCAATCAGATTTGCTACATATATCGCTATCTTTTTATAAATGGGCAATTCTTCTGTTTCCATAAACGCCACATCCTTCTATGCGTGTAATTATTAAGCAGTATACATTGTATCACTTCCAACTTTTTATGTCAATGCAAGTTGTTAGTTGGTTGAAAAATCTCGTATATTTCTGATTCTGAAAGATGATTAAGCTGAGAAGTACTGCATAATTGCGAGAACGAATGGAATTCGATCCGTTATTCCGGCATATTCAATTCATTTAACCTATTTTTAACGCGACTTTGATCCGTCGTTTATTGAATTATAATTTTATGAACAAACATACTAATTCTCCACAAATTAATTCTTAGTGATTCCTTCCAATATTTTTGAATTACAGATTCAGTATCGTTTTTTGACAGATTTGGTTGTCAATGCGTAATGTATAATGGTATAATTATCAAAGAATTACAGTTTATAGATATAGCGATTTATTCTTACCGGATGATTGTTATGTAAAGCACCTGATGCGTTTTAAAATGAACTGTTATCTCATGAGCTTGTTGATTATTTATGCGATCAAATTGATAACCCAAGGAGAATACTTTATGAAGAAAAATTATGATGCTTTATTTAGTCCGATCAAAATCGGCGGAACCGAAATCAAAAACAGGATCATTCTTTGCGCCATGGGTGAGACTACTCCTTTCGGCAATTTTGAATACGGATATGTTCCCGCAACAAGGGAATATTATCTGGACAGAGCCAAGGGCGGCGTAGGTCTTATTATTCCCGGCGTCACCCAGGTCAAGCTGCGCACAAATGAATACTTATACAATCAGGAGGATGTATTTTTAGGACCGGTCAAGGAAACCATGGATCTTTTGCATCAGTACGGGACAAAATTCTTTCTTCAGTTGGGTGCCGGCTTCGGCAGAGTACAGATCCTTGACAGGCACGATATCAAAAGCGAGGAGTTTAAGCACGATTACCTGATAGGGCCGACGGAAGGTCTTCAGAATCTCTGGAATCCGGAAATCAAGCACAGAGCGCTTTCCGTAGATGAGATTCATGATATAATTGATGCTTTCGGAAAGGCTGCCGTCCTTTGCAAAAAAGCCGGAATTGACGGAATAGAGATCCATGCCGTTCATGAAGGATATCTTCTCGATCAGTTTGCTATTGAAAGCACAAACGGACGGACAGACGAATACGGAGGCTCCCTTGAAAACAGACTTCGTTTTGCGTGTGAGATCATAAAAGAGATCAAAAGATGCGCCGGAGCGGATTATCCTGTTTCCGTACGTTACAGTGTCACCAGTAAAATAAGAGGTTTCAATGATGGTGTTCTTCCCGGAGAGGAATATACGGAATTCGGACGGAACTTTGAAGAGGGCCTTAAAGCCGCAAAGATTTTGGAAGAAGCAGGCGCAGATATGCTCAATGCCGACAACGGTGCATACGATGCCTGGTGGTGGGCTCATCCCCCGGTCTATATGCCCCTGCACTGCAACATGCCCGAAGTTCAGCACCTGAAAGAACATGTGAACATTCCTGTTTTCTGCGCCGGCAGAATGGAAGATCCGGATTATGCCGAAAACGCGATCGAGCAAGGTCTTATTGATGGTATAGGCGTTGCAAGGCAGTTTCTCTGCGATCCCTACTGGCCGTTAAAACTGAAAGAAGGACGGGCAGAGGATATCAGGCCATGCATCGCCTGTCATAACGGTTGTTTCCCGGTAGGACCCCATATGCCGAATGACGGAAGGGATTTTCTTAT
Source organism: Candidatus Alloscillospira sp. (assembly GCA_045600805.1). GTDB lineage: Bacteria > Bacillota > Clostridia > Oscillospirales > Oscillospiraceae > Alloscillospira. The sequence goes on from JAZRYQ010000126.1 coordinate 2,672, forward strand.
GGCGCATTGTGCTTTAAGACCCGCTACCATGGCAGAGGAAAAATGGAAACTTATCCCCGCAGCAGCCCCCAAAAAGGTTGCGGTCGTTGGCGGCGGGATCGGCGGTATGGAAGCGGCAAGGCTTTTAAAGAAAAGAGGTCACGATCCCGTTCTTTTTGAAAAAGCAACCGTATTAGGCGGCGCATTTATTGCCGCGTCAGCTCTTTCCTTTAAAGAAAAGGACCGTATGCTTCTGGACTGGTACCGCACGCAGCTTGAAAAGCTTAAGATCGATATACGCATGAATACGGAATTTTCCGCAAAGGATGCCGAAGATTTTGATGAGATCATCATAGCCACCGGTGCGCACGAAAGGAAGCTTGCAGCTCCCGGTCTTGCGCAGGCAGGAGCGATTTCAGCCGTTGATTTTCTTCTCGGCAGGGAATCTGCCGGGGAGCAGGTTGCCATTGTAGGCGGAGGTCTTACAGGTGTTGAGATCGCATATGAGCTTGCACTTATGGGCAAAAAGCCCTGCATTATCGAAATGCAGGATGACATTCTCCAGGTCAACGGTTTAAGCGCGGCAAACGAAAACATGCTTCGCGCGATCATTAAATACTACGGCATAGAAGTCTATGTAAATTCGGCTCTTGCCGCTGTTGAAAAGAATGATAACGGTCTGATCATTTCCACATCAGACGGAAAGAGTATTCAGGCTGATTCCATCATTCTTTCGGTCGGATATATTCCTGACGGGAGCACAAAGGAATCACTCAAGGACATAGCAAAGCCTGTTCATGTTATCGGCGACGCACGAAAGGTCGGGAACCTGATGAGTGCCGTTTATGACGCTTACAGAGTAGTATACACAATATAGCCCGGAGCAAGCTGTGAAAACAACTTGAGAAATTTTTCCACAATATAATTCGAGTCCATCCCGAAGCTTGTAACCTCCAAAACGGTGCAGAACAGAAGCACCTTGACGAAGGTTTATACAAACTTTGAGATGGACTCATTTACTTTTTCGGGCGGTGTAGCTTTCGACTACTGATGAATCGCATATTTTTCAGCGTATTCATCGTAATACTTTTCAAAACCATGTGTTTTTTCGATCTCCTGCTTGGTTATCGTTCCGTGCCTTGCATTCATCTCGCTGTGTCTGATGCGTATGGCGATGCCCAGATTGTAACAATGATCGCCGACTCGTTCAAGATCGGTCAGCATATCGTTAAACACAAATCCGTGGCTGTATTGGCATACCCCATTCTGTACGCGCTCAATATGATTACGTTTATAGTCAGCGCATAGGTTGTCAATGAGTTCTTCAAGCGGCGCGACCTTATAAGAAGCATCTATATCGTCACCGATATAAGCTTTTTCCGTATTTTCAAGGATCTCCGCGATAGCCGCAAATAAATTCAGCATTTCTTTGTTGGCATCCGAGGACAAAGTAATTTTCTTGTCATGAATTTCTTTTGCCGACTCGGCAAGATTTTTGGCATGGTCTCCGAGTCTTTCAAAATCATTTACAGAACGTAAGAACAGACTGACTGTCTTGTTTTGGTCGCCGTCGAGCTCGTTTTTCATGATTCTGACAAGATAGCTTCCGACCTTATCTTCGTATGTGTCTATGATGTCTTCCAGATCATAGACGCGCTTAAAACCGCTCTCGGAAAAAGATTCAAATATCTTCATAGCTTCACGGATGCTGTCACAGGCAAGTCCCGCCATGGAGCTGACCGCTGTTTTTACCTGTTCAATAGCGATAGCGGGATGATTCAGAAATCTTTCTTCCAGGCGCTCTGCGTCTCTGAGTTCGGCAATATTCTCCTGCTTTTCTTTTATGATAATATTCACAAATCTTTCGATCATACCGATCAGCGGGAACAGAAGCAGAATAATGATCACTCTGAAAACGGTGTTTAAAAGAGCGATACTTACCATGCTCATCGTGCGGTCCATAATACCGAAATGAAACGCCGCGTTTGCCGCATAAAAGAGGATACCGAAGATAACGGCTCCGAGGGTATCGACAAGAAGATAGATCAGCGCCGTCCGTTTTCCGTTTGCATTTGCGCCGGGTGCGGAAAGAAGCACCGGAACAGAGGCGCCGATCGCAATGCCCATAACCACCGGCAGAGCCAGATGAAAGCTGACCGCTCCGGTCACGGCGAGAGTTTGCAGGATGCCTACCGCTGCTGAAGCGCTTTGGATCAGACAGGTAAAAAGCATTCCGATCAGAATGCCTGCAAAAGGACTTGAAAAACCTGTCAGCATATCAATAAATGCTTTGCTTTCACGGAGAGGATACACCGCCTCGGTCATGGCGGAAATGCCGAACATCAGGACCACAAAGCCGAGAAGAATGAAAGCGATATGGTGATTTTTTTCTCTTTTCGTAAACATCAGAAGAATGATCCCGACTACCGCCATAAGCGCCGTCAATGTATCGGTCGAGAGGATCTCAAAAATACCGCTTCCGCTTACCGATGAAAGGCAGATCACCCAGCCGGTAATGCTTGTCCCGATGATGGCGCCCATGATGATCCCGATAGCCTGTTTGACCTTCATCATCCCGGAATTGACAAAGCCGACGACCATGACCGATGTGGCTGACGAGCTTTGTATGACCGCTGTAACGCCTGTACCGAGCAAAACGCCTTTCAGGGAGTTGCTGGTGAGTTTATATAAAACCACCTCAAGCTTCTCGCCGGACACCTTCATCAGTCCGCTTCCCATCAGATTCATGCCGAACAGAAACAGAGCTATTCCGCACAGCAATTTAATTATATTTACAATACCCATAAAAAGACCTTCCTAAATTCAAATCGTCCGAGGGCAAACCATGCTTCAGTCTTCAAAAATCAAATAAGCTGCTGTTCGTTTATCATCAATTTGAACTGCAGTCCGAGTCTTTCTGCGGCTTTCCGGCACAGCACCATTCTGCTCATGAATATCTCGAAGTAATCCATTACCGAGCCGTACCTCGTATCGACAGACAGCTTGAGCTTTATCAGCGTATGCGCCTCGTTGATCTTCAGCTCGGATTTTGTAACGGAATAATTCACTCTGTCGTGCATATCAAATCCGGACATATCCTGATTGCGCACACGGCTTCTGCGGACGTCCGATTTGTCCGCAAGGATCAGCGCCGCAGCGACATCGTTGACGGGAAGACCGGTGCCTTCATCGTGATTGCCGATCGCTGTTGTGATCGTTGCGATCTCTTCTGCCGGAAAACCCATTTTATCAAGAAGGCGGAATGCCATTACGGCACCGCTCTGGCTGTGTTCCACACGGTTTACAAGATTTCCGATATCGTGAAGATAGCCGGCGATCTTTGCAAGTTCGATCGTTCTTGCAGGATATGCAAGCTCTTCAAGTATATACCCCGCTTTTTCCGCAACTATGTTCAGATGAGCAAAGCTGTGCTCCGTCACGCCAAGGGCAGAAAGCGATTCATCGGCACGGATGATATATGTCCTGATCGCTTCGTCATTTTTTATTTCTTCGTACGTCATTTCATAACCTCTGACTTGGGGAAAATCACAGTCACCGTCGTTCCGCCGTCAATGACGCTGGTCAATTCGATTTTCGCATTGTGGATTTTCGCAGCGTGTTTAACAATAGACAAGCCGAGTCCGGTTCCGCTCATTGACTGGGAATGGCTTTTATCGACACGGTAAAAACGCTCGAAAATACGTTCTCTTTCATCTTCGGGGATGCCGATGCCGGTATCGCTGACCGACAGGGAAATTCCATCTGCGGTATTTTCGACCTTTACGCTTACCGACCCGTTTTCGTGATTATATTTGATAGCATTATCGACAAGATTATATATGGTGCTGTTCAGAAGCCCGGGAACACCTGACAGCACGGCAGGCTTCCCCGAAGCTGTCAAGGTCACCTTCTTCTCTCTTGCAAAAGGCGTCAGGACGCGCACGGTTTCTTCGGCAAGGGCCAAAAGGTCAATTTCTTCACGCTTGTTCTCAATGGCGCCTTCATCCAGTCTGGACAGGCCGATAATATCTTCGACAAGCGCTATCATGCGCTGCGATTCCGTATAAATATTATCATAAAACCGGTTTTTGTCTTCTTCTCTGACCATATCGTTTTTCAGAAGCTCTGCGTAACCGGAAATAGACTGAAGCGGCGTCTTCAGCTCGTGTGATACGTTTGCGGTAAATTCACGGCGCATTTTTTCGGATTTTTCTTTTTCGGTCACATCGAAGATCAGTATTACGATACCGGTCACGGAATCATCGGTGATCACCGGGCTTGCGTTTACCTGATAATCCATTCCGGATGTTTTTATCGTCATATCGGCACGTTCACCGTTTTTCGCTTTTCGGAGAAGCTCTTGCCATTCGAGTGAATGTTTTACAAGGAGAATATCCTTGCCGATGCAATAACTGCTGACGGAAAGAAGGCTTGTGGCCGTCTTATTGATGCTGAGAATGATCCCGTTTTCATTCAGAAGGACAAGCCCCTCGTTCATATTGGCAGTTGCTGCGGCAAACTCTTCCTGTTTGCGCCGCAATTCGGATGACTGTCTTTTAAGCTGTGTCTGCTGATTGTCTATACGGTCAAGCAGCGGTTTGAGTTCTTCATATCCCTTGTTCTCGCGCGGTTCGTCCAGATCAAGCCCGTTCAGCGGCTTTACGATTTTCTTTGAAAGCTTGGAAGCAAGTACGAACGCTATAATGCAAGCAATTATGATCACGAGAATGATCGGTTGGAACATAATCAGTATCAGCGACGGGATCGTCAGATGCGAGCTTGAGAGGCGGATCACTGTACCGTCTGAAAGCAGTTTTGCGGAATAGATCTGGCGCTGCGTCAGCGTGGAAGAATAACGTGCGCTTTCACCGTACCCGGTTTTGAAAGCCTGCCTGATCTCCGCGCGGTCTGAATGGTTTTCCATGTCGTCGGCATTGGATTCGCTGTCATATAACACGCTTCCGTCTTTGGATATCCATGTGATGCGGGGATTATCGACGGAATAGTTTTCGAAATAGGCAAGTCCTTCGTGCTCGACGCCCTGCGCCGCAAGCGATGTCTGCACTTTTAACTGCTTTTGCTGGGTGAGAGAAAAATATTCATATAACGCGCCCAGAATGATGACCATGGTGGCCAGAAAGACCGCACCTGCCGCAACGCAGATCGATCGGAATATACTCTTTTTCATGTTT
>JAZRYQ010000127.1:0-13172 GCA_045600805.1 Candidatus Alloscillospira sp.
ATCAAACTGCGCTCCGCTGCCGCCGATAAAGCGGAAGGTACGGCCGAAGCTTCTTACGGTCTTGTCGCCGGAGTCCTCAACAGCGGATGCGAAAACGCCGATATATGAGCCGACCAGTGACAGCTCACTGCTGGCTACAACGATACCGGATGAATCAATAACGCCGAGCGGTCGTGCGGTCGCTTCTTTCATTTGTACGATTATGCTTTGGAATATTCTGCTGGACATATGTCGCCCTCCAAACATGATTTTTAATGCTTTTTTACATTGGTAATTTTGAATAACAACATAATACACGAATTTGCGGCATATTTCAATAGAAAATGCCGATTTATTTGTTATTTATTTTAATTTTTTTATTTAACTTGTTGATAAATTGACCAAAATATACAATATGATGTGTTTGGACAAATGAAAAACCACGGTTTTTTGTTGTGCAACATGGATACAACGGAAAAATTTTTAGTTAAAATTGACTAATGAAAACCCTGCTTGCTTCCTCGGCGGTCATTTCACGCCAGGCGCCGGCGCAGAGCCCGTCATCGAGGACAAGCGAGCCTATTGAAATACGCTTTAAATACAGAACGGGCTTTCCGAGGGATGCCATCATCCGTTTTACCTGATGATATTTGCCCTCGCGTATGTAAATATGCGCTTCGTTTTCCCCGATTATTTCAAGTCTTGCGGGCAGAGAGGTGAAATCCGAAAGCGCGATCCCCGCTTCGACTGCCGCAGTATCCTGTTCTGAAAGCCTGCCGTCAACACGGATATAGTATTTTTTGAACACGTTTTTGTTCGGCGTGATGACCTTATGGGCATATGCTCCGTCATTCGTGAGCAGCAGCAGACCTTCGCTGTCCTTGTCAAGACGGCCGGCAGGAAAAAGCCCGAGCTTTCTTAAATTTTCCGGTAAAAGGTCGAGCGCTGTTTTGTCTGCTCTATCCTCGGTAGCGGATAAAACGCCGGCGGGCTTGTTCATCATGATGTAGAAAAATTCGCGGTACGAAAACACTTCACCGTCAACGGTTATAACGTCTTTCTCCGCATCGACCTTTTCGCTGCCGCGTTTCGCGGGAATATCATTTACGAAAACCCGTCCGTATTTTATCATTTTCTCTGCCGTGCTGCGTGAAAAGCGCCCGTCTGATGATAAAATTTTGTCAAGTCTGAGCTTCGGCATTGCGTTCACCTCCGATTAATTTTTAAATTATATCATAATATTTTGAAAATTTGAATAAGCTTTACCATCAAAATCCGAGGTGAAGGTTATGTTTATGTTTACAGCAAAGCTTGACAAAAGAAAAATACTGATCGCTCTGTTCATTGTGATAGCGCTCGCTGCGGTGCTCATTCTGGTATTCGGAGGGAAAGACAGTACAGAAACGGCTGCGTTTTCCAAGGTCGTCAAAAACAACGCGGCAAGAGTTGAATATCTGGAGTCATTCGGCTGGAAGGTCGATACCGAGCCGATAGACAGCCAAACGGTGCTTATTCCGAAAACGATGACGGATACATACGCGGATTACAATGAAATACAGAAGGCGCAGGGCTTTGATCTTTCTCAGTACGCCGGTATGGAGGCAGTGAGATACACATATTCGGTCACGAATTATCCGGATCAGACCGATGTGGTCGCGGATATCATCGTATACAGAAATCACGTCATAGCCGGGGATATACAGTCAGTCGCGCTTGACGGATTCATGCACGGTTTGGAATTTCCGAAGGAAAATTGAAAGATGCCCGCCGCAGAGAAAAATTCGCGGCGGGTGCTTTTTTGCGTTGAGCTTTTTTCAAAAATGTGTTATCATTACGCTCGGAAGGAGCGATTTTATGGATTACAGACGTGAATCACCGGAGATCCTCCGCAAATTTCTCGTATATCACGAGACGATTAAAGGTCACTCTAAAAAAACGGTCGATGAGTATTTTCTCGATATGCGCACTTTTTTCAGATTCCTGATGATGTCACGCGGACTTGTGCCGAGAAATGCGGATTTTGAAGAGATATCCATTCTGGATATCGACATTGATTTTGTGCGCTCCGTGACGCTTTCCGATGTGTATGATTATCTGTCATTCCTGTCACGGGACAGGGCAAAGCACGCAAACAGTCATCAGACGGAGTACGGGCTGTCGCCTGCCTCGCGCGCAAGAAAAATAGCGACGATACGCTCCTATTATAAATATCTGTACGCCAAAGAAAAGCTCATAGATGAAAACCCGGTCAAAGACCTTGATTCTCCGAAGCTTTTGAAGTCACTGCCGCGTTATCTGACGCTTGATGAGAGCGTGAAGCTCCTGACGTCAGTCGAAGGAAAAAACCGCGAACGCGATTACTGCATACTCACGCTGTTTCTGAACTGCGGCCTGCGAATATCGGAGCTTGTGGGACTGAACATTTCGGACATTCACGGAGATAATATCCGCGTGCTCGGCAAGGGAAACAAAGAGCGCGTTGTGTTTTTGAATGCGGCGTGTATCGACGCCATAGAAAATTATATGAAAATACGGCGTGAAGCAGCGGTAAATACGGGCGCGCTGTTTTTGTCTTCAAGACGGGAGCGCATAAGCAAATCGACCGTACACAGCCTTGTGAAAAAGCACCTTGAACAGGCCGGCATTGACAGTACAAAATATTCATCGCATAAGCTGCGTCACACCGCAGCGACGCTGATGCTTCAAAGCGGCGTCGATGTCCGCACCCTTCAGGAGCTTCTCGGCCATGAACATCTGAACACGACGCAGATATATACGCATGTGGAAAACGAGAATCTGCGTGACGCCGCGCTGCGTTCGCCGCTTGCGGACATAAAATCGGATAAAAAATAACGTCGGCAAAGGCAACAGCCTTTGCCGATAGTTTTTACCCGACTTCACCGAAAATGTGTGCATAATAGTCAGTCGCAAGCACATCCTCGCAGAATTTCATTTTGTTTTTCACGATCGCCTTTATACGGTCAACATATCCCTCGGGAATCTCGGCATTTTCATCCGTCGGTGTGAATTTACCGGTCGAGGAAATATAAGTTCCGAGGTCGGTTTTCCAGTCATACAGCATGTTGAACACAAGCGGCTCAGCGTCGGAAAATACGTCACGTCCCACTAAAAGACGCGAATCAAATTCCGTACCGAAAAGATTTGAGAGCGTTGGGATAATATCGAGGCTGAAGGTCGGGGAGGATACGATGATCGGCTCTTCATCCTCAAGACAGCCTGACCAGATTATCAGCCTGCTGTGGTCACGCTGCATGTAATTCGTCACCTTGTAGCCGTACAGCTCGGAAAGATACGGCATGTTGCCCGGCGGCGCGTCATTGTCAAGCCCGTACGGGAAATGGTCAGCCGATATGCAGATCACCGTATCGTCCGCGATGCCTTTCGCTTCCAGCATCGTAATGACCGTGTGCAGCGCTCTGTCAAGATCAATGTTGCACGCAAGGTAGCTCTTAACGGGTGTTGAATAGTCGAGATCCTCTACATCACTCCAGTGTTTTTTTGCCATGGCGTTGTATTTCGGCGAATATGCGTTGTGACCGCTGACTGTCATGTAATAGATATTGAACGGCTGCTTATCTATATAAGTCGGAAGCGTGCCGAGGATCATTTCGTAGTCGCTTTCCGGCCACTGATTCGTTACGTATTCCTCTATGCCGTTGCCGTAACCCATGAAGCCGTCGGAGTAACCGAGCCATTCGTGCGTTTTATGGCGGTTATAGTACTTGTAATCGTTGTTGTGATACGCTTTGCCATAGTAGCCGAGGCGGTCAAGCTGATTGCCGAGCGTGTAATACAGATTGTGACCGATGCATTTCTGCATGGATGCACCGCCGGACGTCGGCAGCATACCGAGCAGATTCTGGTATTCTCCGCCGGTCGTACCGGCGCTTGCCGGTTGATAGTAGTCCGTGAAGTTTATGCCTTTTGTTGCCATGCGGTAAAGCGTCGGCGTGAGCTTCTCGTCGATCGCCTCGGCGGTGAATGCTTCGGCGGTGATAAAAATAAGGTTTTTGCCCTCAAATATGCCGGTGTATTCGTTTTTCTTTGACGGCGTCAGTGAGCTTACATAGCTGTCCAGCGCCGCTGTCTTTGACGATGCGTTTTCGGCGAGCGCTTCAAAATCAATATCCAGCGCGTTGAAGCCGTATTCGACCACCTCGGGTATATCCGGCTCTTCCTGCACAGACTCCGGTATCGCCGGTTCTTCAGACTTCGGAGGTTCAATGACAGGAGGCGTTTCGGGTTCTTCTATTTTTGCTTCGAATTTTTCCGGTTCTTCCTGCACAGCGATAAATTCTTCGTCATCCGACTTATCAAAAACGGAATATCCTATATCAAGCCGTATCGCACTGATCAATCCGAAATTTGAGACCGCGTCCTGAAATGTGTATTCCGAGCGGTACTTCTGCCTGAGATTTGACAGCTTAATAAACTGGGTGCCGCAGAGCAGAAACAGGACGAACAATGCCGCTGCGATAACGCGCTTTTTTAGATCTGCCTTTTCGGCGGGAGCGATCTTCCACCCGAATATGATGTACAGAAGAATCGGCAGGAAGAACAGAATTATGCAGATCATCCCGCGTTTACCCGTGATAAGATTCAGAACTTCACCCATAAATCCGCCGATCACGTGACCGGCGCCGTTTGTGACGGTGTTTATATCATAAAAAATCTTGAATTCACGGTAGACAAAATATTCAATGAGGAAAACAACGGCATTCAGGATAAGCAGCACAAGTGCAATGGCGGTGTTGATTTTTCGGTTTTTGAATATTGATGTGAGCAGATAACAGAGAAAACCGTATGAAATGCTGAAAAGCACGGTAAATAATGTGCCGAGAGAATAAAAATTACCTACTGTTGAGCATTTGAATATGATTTCAAAATATGTTAGAATAACAGGGAACAAAAGCATGAACGCCGCGGTACGGGCTTTTTTTGCTGCCCTGCGTTTTTTCGTATTCTGTTTTATTTCGGAGACGCGATGCGCCGGAACGCCTTTCACTCTTACTTTAACGGGAGCCATCAGTACGACCTTCTTCGACGGTTTTTGTATATTATAACATGTTTTTTCTAAACAGACATTATTTAATCAAAAATTCACTATTTTTTTATTGATGAAAAAGGGGTAAACATAATGAATCATTCCGTTACGCCGGAAAACTATTTTGAAAAACGAAAAGAATTGGTTGAAAAGAATATGAATCCCGTCGGCATCGTGCTCCGAGAGAACGAGAGACAGCTCGACGAAAAACTTATCAGGCTGAAAGAGGATTTTTATAATTCCTGCAAAGGAAGCGTGCCGTTTGATATGCCGGTGCTGACGGACGAGCGCATACATAAAAGCAGACTTTATGAGTTTTGTGCAAAGCTTCCCAAAGGCGCCGACCTGCATGTTCATGATATGGCGGGACTTCCGGTACATTTGCTGATCGACCTTCTGTATAAAAGAGAGGATATGCTCATAAACCGCGAAGGATACATAAAACATGCTTCGGACGGAGGCGAAATACCGGACGGGTATATGCTTTTCCGTGACGCGCTTGATACGGGTATGCTTTCAAACGAAAAGCTCCGGACGATATGGACAGTCTCCGGTGCGGGCAATGAGAAAATATGGGACTATTTTGAAAGACTTTTCAAAATGCACTCCGAGCTTTCTAAAAGTATTGATTTCATAAAAACATATTATGAGCACACATTTTGCTATTACTGCGAACACGGCGTGATACACATAGAGATACATAAGCTGCTGTATAAAGACAATGATATCTGTTTAAAGCAGGTCACGGCGATACGGGATGCATATTACACAGTCAAAAAGAAATACCCCGATTTATGCGTGAGTGTCATCGGAGCGGGCTTCAAAAGCCGCGATTTCAGCGTCGATTTTGCAAAAGAGTGTTTTTTAAAGACGATTTATGTGAGAGACAATGTTAAAGACTGTTCGGAACCGGAGCATGTTTCGGAATTTGTGATCGGCTTTGACCTTGTCAACGAGGAGGATGCCGGAAGACCGCTGCGGGAATTTGCCGGCGTACTGCTGGAAGCAAAAAAGGCATATCCCGATATGGGCCTGTATGTTCACGGCGGGGAAAGCCTCAATGCGGAAAGCGATAATCTGATAGACGCTTATCTTCTCGGCGCAAAGCGCGTGGGGCACGGTATGAATCTTTACCGGTATCCCGATTTACTCGGCAGGTATTCCGAAAGCGAGATATGCCTTGAGGTCTGCCTGATCAGCAATCAGACGCTCGGCTATACAAAGGATATCCGCCTGCATCCGGCCATGGAGTTTTTAAGAAGGGGAATGGCTGTCGCGCTTTGCTCGGATGACCCGGCGTATCAGGAGAATCAGACGCTTACCGATGATTTCTTTGCCGCGATCACATGCTGGAATCTGAACATCGCGGATATAAAACAGCTTGCGATCAACTCAATCATGTACAGCGGCGTGGACGCTTATCAGAAGAAAAAACTGATGCAGGCGTTTGACAGAAGATGGAGAGCATTTGTATCGGAAATGATAGAGAACTAAAGAAACGTCGGCAAAATCTCCGGATTTTGCCGACGAGTTTTTCGGTATTTATTTTTTCCCGCATGATATCCTTTCAACATCGTCAAGCCTTGAGAGCATTCTCGCGGCTCTCGCTGTCAGTTCGTCCGATGCGGGTTTGCCTCCTGTTGTGAACATAGAAAACCGCGGTGTGCAGGAGCTTTTTTGAAGTGACAGCAGATTTGCAAGGTGATGCAGTGTGCCGTCCGAGCCGTCAATTATCGAAATATGCTTCGGCAGAATTTCGGACAGCGTATCTTTGAAATAATTAAAATGAGTACAACCGAGAACAAGGTCTGAGTATTCGTCGAGGTTTATTCCGGAAAGCTGCCGGTTTATGTAGTTTTTTGCTGCGTCGGACGCGAAATCCTCACGTTCGGCAATTTTTACAAGCTCAGGCATCGGAAGCAAAAACACATCGCTCTGTGCATCGAGCGAAATGATGAGCTCGCGGAGCTTTGCCTCCCGCACCGTGACGGGCGTTGCCATGACAAGCGCTTTGAGATGACCTTCGTGCGTTACGGCAGGCTTCACGGCAGGCTCAACGCCGATCACGGGAATTGAAAATGTTTTACGCAGTTCCTCTATTGCAACACTTGTCGCCGTGTTGCAGGCGACGACTATCGCGTCACAGCCTTCATCAGCCATAAAGCGCGAAGCATTGACGGCATATGACAGTATCTGTTCATGTGTTTTTTCACCGTAAGGGACGTTTTCAAGGTCGGCATAGTATATGTATTCCTCAGACGGATACAGCTCCAGCGCTTTATGAAGGAGCACAAGACCTCCCATGCCGGAGTCAAACATTCCGATTTTCATAAATATCCTCCAAATGACGGGTCATAAAACGAACGGGGAAGCGCGAAGGTCTTCACCGGGACAGCGTGCGGATTTTTCGGGACGGCACAATGCATAAAGGTCGTCGGCTTTCGCGTTTCCGGCAAAAGCTTCTATTGCAAGCCCTGCCGACGGCTTTGTAATCACGGGAAGCCCTGCCGTTTTTTTCATGCGGGCAAGCAACTGCCTGCCTTGCGCGCCGATCGCAAGAACGCGGATATATTCGCACGGAGCGCGTATCTCGGAAGCGTTAATTCCGAGATACGCGCGCAGAACAAGTCTGCGAACCCCTGACATAGTGTATCGCTTTGTCTTGACTTTTGCAAGGATTTCTGCCAAATTCGCGGAATTATTCACGGCATTCATAAGCCGTATGCCGAGCCCTTCGCGGCCGCCGGCAAGCTGAACAAAATCATTTTCCGTCATCGTGCGGAATCTGTACATGACAAGCTCTGCAAAGGCATCGGGCAGAACGGGCGCACGGCCGAGATGAATTTCTTCAAGAAAGATATCGCGCACATTTTCAGGTACGCTGTCCGGAAGCGCTGCATCCGAGTAAAGAGCCTTTCGTATTTCAGAGGCGGAGTTTTCGCCATCGTGCTCACTGCCGACGCGCTTTACGGCAAGCGGAAGCATATCATCCGGAAGCGCTCTCAAATATTCGACCGCGAGAAGATTATCCGGCCCCTTGAGCTCGGAGGAAAAGGCGGGGGCAAGCGTGTCCGCCGCGTGCTGGAATGCCTGTGCGTAGGATTCACCGGCAGACAGGTGCTTTTTGATTTCATCGGAGTTTTTCAGATCCGCAAGTGTTTTCAGGACGGATAAGTCATCACATTCACAGCCGAAGGACAGATGCGTGCAGACGCCGGTCGCATGAAGAAGTGCGACGCCGCCTTTAGCAAAGCCCTCCGCTGAGGAAAGACAGACCTGAACGGGAAGCTCGATCACAAGGTCTGCTCCCGCCAGTACCGCTGCTTTTGCACGCGCGTATTTTGAGAAAACGGCTGGCTCACCGCGCTGAACGAAGTTTCCGCTCATCGCGCATATCACGCCGCAGTCTTCTCCCAAAAGCTTTTTTGTTTCGTTGATATGATATACATGCCCTGCGTGAAGCGGGTTGTATTCACAGATAATTCCGGCAGTATACAAAAAATTTCCCCCAAAACGAAATAAAGTGTTGTAAAGTCAGCGTAAAAGGTTTAAAATAAACAAGTTAATATGCCTTAATTTTACAGGATAAAATATATTTTTCAAGAGGTGCGATTAAAAATGAAAATTCTTGTTATCAACGCAGGCAGCTCCTCACTTAAATATCAGCTTTTTGATATGGACAACGAGTCCATCATCGCAAAAGGCTTATGTGAGAGAATCGGTATCGGCGGACATCTGAAGCATACACCGCTCAACGGCAAGCCCGTATTCGACGAGGATATGGATTTCCCGACACATGCTGAGGCTATTGCGGCCGTTCTGGATAAGCTCGTAAGCAAGGAATACGGTGTTGTGGACAGCATGACGGAGATCGCGGCTGTCGGTCATCGTGTACTTCACGGCGGCTCCAAGTTCACGGCAAGTCAGCTCGTAACAGACGCAGTCAAAGACGCGATCCGCGAGTGCTTCCCGCTCGGACCGCTTCACAATCCGGCCAACCTCATGGGTATCGAAGCCTGTGAAAAGACAATGCCCGGCGTTCCGCAGGTCGCTGTATTTGATACGGCTTTCCATCAGACAATGCCGGCAAGCTCCTTCATGTACGCTGTTCCGTATAAATACTATGAAGAAAACGGCGTTCGCCGTTACGGTTTCCACGGCACATCCCACAGGTATGTTTCCGCAGAAGCTATCAAGCTTATGGGACTTGAAACAGAAGGCAGCAAGATCATCACATGCCATCTCGGAAACGGCTCCTCTCTTGCTGCTGTCAAAGACGGCAAGTGCTTTGATACGTCCATGGGCCTTACCCCGCTTGAAGGCGTACCGATGGGCACACGCTGCGGCAGCGTAGACCCCGCTGTTGTTGAATTCATCGCAAATCTCGAAGGACTTACCCCGTCCGAGACGCTTACGATGCTCAATAAAAAGTCCGGCGTTCTGGCTGTTTCCGGCGTATCCTCTGACTTCCGTGATCTTGACAATGCCGCTGCCGAAGGCAATGAGCGCGCACAGCTTGCGCTTGATATGTTCACATACAATGTCAAGAAGTACATCGGCTCCTATGCGGCTGCCATGGGCGGCGTAGACGGAATCGTGTTCACGGCAGGTATCGGTGAAAATTCACCGTCCGTCCGCGCTGACGCTCTGAAGGGACTTGAATTCCTCGGCATCGAGCTTGACGCGGAAGCAAACAACTGCCGCGGCAAGGCAAAGAAGATCTCCACCGAAAATTCCAAGGTCCAGGTCTGGGTCATCCCGACAAACGAAGAACTCGTTATCGCCCGTGACTGCAAAGAAATCGCTTTTGCAAAATAAGTTGATATGATAAAGATTCCCGCTGTTCGGTGAACAGCGGGAGTTTTTTGTCTGTAAATGATTATTTTACTGATGATCTTTGATCAATCTGTGATCGATCGGATGATCTATGGCGGGCACGCTAAAAACATTCCATACCTGTAATTCGAAGGGTTTGGCGTACAGATGCTCCACAGAAGCATTATCGCCTTTTATGACGACAACGTAACACGGAATGAGCGTATTCCAACCCATAGAAATCCCGCTGCCTTTATAATCGTCGATATATCCGTCACTTATGGCGTGACTGTAATCAAAGCCGACTTTGTAGATATCATCACGGTCAAATCCGCATTCTTCGCAGAAAGCGTCAATGACGGTATCGTAATCAAGCGTTTCATACATGGTCATATCATAAAACGAATCATCCGTGAAGCACTGGATCGAGAGATCGTTCAAGGAGCTCCTGTATATGGTCACCGTGTTTGCAAACTTCTCAAAGCCCTCCAAGCCGGTTTGCGAAATGCGGTAAGTGGCATTCGGATAAGAAGTGCGATAGACTGTACCGTCATAGTCATCAAAATCATAATCAAGCTCTCTTAAAATGTCCGGCTCGGTGATGCCCTTGTAGGCAAGCATAGCCTTGACAAACGGATTTTTTGAGAAAAACCGCATCACCGCATCCTGATTTGCCGATAATATGGCACCCGAGCGCGGTAGAGTGATCGTTATTCTGCTTACGTCTGATTCTATAACGACCTCCGTGCCGGAATCCGTCAGATACTGTACGAGATACTCCCCTGTGTCGTCCATAATGACCGGCTCTGCGTCAAACTCAAGATGCGCGGCAAACTCCTCAAAGTTTGCTTTCTCCTCTTCGATGGTGACCATATCGGTATAATTGCACAAATTGCACACGCACAGTTCCTGACCTTCGGGGATATCCCAGAATTCCGGTATGCCAAGCTCTGTTTCGACGTTTTTCAGAGCAAACCAGCGCTCGCGATACTTGTAAATAATAGTGTCGTCTTTCGTGTCGTCTTTTGGCTTCGACAGCGTAAGCTCGAGGATCCCGCCGACCACGATGCACAGACACAGCGCCATGATGCACCATTTTACCCAGCCGTTCTTTTTTCGCGCGTGTTTGATGATATCATCACCGGTATCTGCTGCATTTTCAAGCAGTTTAATTTTCTCCTTTTTGCTCACTGAAAAGCACCGTCCTTTTCAAAAACTGTATCTCTATTTGTTTAGACGCGTTTTTGATAGAATAGTTCCGTAAAAACAAAAAGTTTTATGATTTTTTCATCTCATTTATTACGCATTCCAGCGCCTGTTCAAGCGTCAGACCGTCGCAGTCTACCGTTATATCCGCGTATTTTTCATAAAGCGGAGAGCGCACACGCAGAACATCCGCGATCGTTTCTCCTTTTTTCATGGCAATGCCGCGCGTCGTTATGTTATGTATGCGCTGCTCAAGCGCTTCGGCGGAAAGTTTGAGATAAACGGCGATGCCGCTTGCTTTGAGCTTTTCCATAGCGGCCGCGCCGAAAACGACGCTGCCGCCTGTTGCGATCACGGCGTTTTCCGCATCAATTCCGCAGACGATGCGCTCCTCGGTTTTCAGAAATGTGTCAATTCCGTCGCGCTCTATGATGTCCTGCAAAAGCATACCTGTCTCCGTCTGGATAACAAGGTCGCAGTCAATAAATGAATAGTTGAGAGTTTTTGCAAGGACAACGCCGAGCGTGGATTTTCCCGCGCCCGGCATACCTATCAATACGATGTTTTTCATGAAATCTCCTAAATCCCGAGGATGAATGTTGCCATTTTGAAGTAAATAAACAAAGACAGTGCGTCAACGATCGTTGTGATAAACGGACTTGCCATTACCGCCGGGTCAAAGCCTATGCGTTTTGCCAAAATCGGCAGCACGCAGCCGACAAGCTTTGCAAAGAACACGGTAAACACAAGCGTTGTGCATATTACAAGAGCAACGCTGACCGTGAGGTGGTTGATAAGTATAAGCTTGCCGAAATTGATGATCGCAAGACATATACCGCACATCACGGAAACGCGGATCTCTTTCCATATAACTTTCAGCGTGTCGGCAAATTCGATCTCATGGAGAGAAAGACCGCGTATAACGGTTACGGATGCCTGACTTCCGCAGTTGCCGCCCGTGTCCATGATCATCGGTATGGATGCGACAAGCACGATGTAAGCGGACAGCGCATCCTGGAAATGCGTGATGATCGAGCCTGTGAATGTCGCGGAAATCATGAGAAGCAGCAGCCACGGAATACGGCTTTTGAAAATCTCAAAAACGGAAAGGCGAAGATACGGTTTGTCCGACGGCGTGATAGCAGCCATCTTTTCGATATCCTCCGTGACCTCCTCCTGCATGACGTCGATAGCGTCGTCGACCGTGACGATGCCGACCAGTCTTCCTTCGCCGTCAACGACCGGCATGGCGGTGAAGTCATATTTTGCGAACATATTCGCAACGGCTTCCTGGTCTTCCAGTGTCGTTACGGAAATGACGTTCTGCTCCATGAGCTCTTCCAGTGTGCTGTCTTCATCTGCCGTGATAAGCGTTCTGATCGAAATAGCGCCGATAAGCTTACGGCTTTTGTCCGTGACGTAGCAGACGTTGACGGTCTCTTTGTCGATACCTGTTCTGCGAATGTGCTTGATTGCATCGGTCATTGTCATTTCAGGCCGCAAATCGACATATTCTGTCGTCATAATGCTGCCGGCAGAGTCTTCCGGGTATTTCAGCATTTCATTGATAAGCCGTCTTGTCTCGGGGTCCGCCTGAGACAGGATACGTTTGACGACATTGGCGGGCATTTCCTCAACAAGGTCAACGGCGTCATCGAGGTATAACTCGTCGATGATCTCCTTCAGCTCGCTGTCGGAAAAGCTCCGGATAAGCTGTTCCTGAAAATCGGGATCCATTTCAACAAATGTCTCTGCCGCAAGCTCCTTCGGCATGAGACGGAACAGCAGGGGGATCTTGTTGCGGGAAAGGTCTTCAAAAAGCGCCGCAACGTCGGCGGCGTTCATAACAGACAGAATATCCCGCAGGGTAGCGTATTTTTTTGCGTCAAGCAGAGACTCGATAGTAGTCTCGATCGTGGTAGTAAGTTCTGCCAATTATATCTCCTCCGTTCTGAAAATTTACCGCGAAAACGCGGCTCAGACAGGAGCAAGACACAGTATCAGCCGAATAAAACAGACGCTGAACTATATTTAGCGCCGTATATACTACTTCGGCCCGGTATTGTGCCATTACTGCTGTCAGCGTCCATTTTTTTCACCTCACAAA
>JAZRYQ010000128.1:0-2344 GCA_045600805.1 Candidatus Alloscillospira sp.
TGCCTGTCGCACAGATCCTCCATGAAGTCTTCAAAGTATGAGCACTGCGAGCCCGTGACGCCGTCTGAGCCGACTTCTTCCTTGTCTGCCAGAATGCATACGGCGGTGAGCTTCGGCATCTCGATATCAAATATCGCGCTCATTTCAGCATATGCGCATGAACGGTCATCATGACCGTATGAGCCGATAAGGGACTTATCAAGTCCCGCAAAACGCGCCTTGAAAGCGGGAACGGCGCATACCTCAGCGGAAATGAAGTCCTCCTCCGTGATGCCGTATTTTTCGTTCAGAAGCGCTAAAACCTTTGTCTTGAAGCGATTATCGCCGTCCTTGACGGGGGTGCTGCCGAAGAAAATGTTGAGATTTTCGCCGGTAAACAGCTCCGCAGCGGACTTTTTCATTTGGTCGCCCGCAAGATGCGGCAGAAGGTCGGACACCATGAAAATCGGATCATCGTCAGTCTCACCGATATTTATGTTAACTATTTCACCGCCGGTTTTAACGACGATTCCGTGCAGCGCAAGCGGGATCGTCATCCACTGATATTTCTTGATGCCGCCGTAGTAATGCGTTTTCAAAAGTGCCATTTCGCTGTCCTCATAAAAAGGAAGCTGCTTCAGATCAAGCCGCGGTGAGTCAATATGCGCGCCGGCGATATTGCAGCCGTTTGCAAGGCTTTCCGAGCCGATGACGGCTAAAATGAGGGATTTTCCGCGGTTGTTTTTGTAAATTTTGTCACCCGCGTGAAGGGGCATACCGTAGGTATATTCCGTAAAGCCACGGGATTTTGCCGCACTTACGGCGTATGCGACACATTCACGCTCGGTTTTACCTGCGTTCAGAAAATCTATGTATCCCTTTGCGTAGTCATAAGCCTTATTGCGTTCTTCGTCCGAAATGATGTCTGCGATGTGCTTCTGCTGATAGAAAAGATCGTTTGTCATATGGTTTCACTCACTTTCTGCGTGAAAAATTCACGGCATAATTTATCAAATTCGCTTTTTGATTCAAAATCATTAAAAAGCGTGTATGTACATTTTTCCGAGAAGTATTCGTTGCTTTTCTGCGCATTTATTCTGAGCATGGCGTAATCGTAGTCGATGTTCTCGCGTGCCATGATGCGCCTTGCGCGCGCCTCTGTCGGGGCATTTATCGCCACGGTGAAGCGGCACAGCTCGGAAAGACCGCTTTCAAAAAGCGCGATAGCATCTATTGCGGCGAGCATACCGCCGTCGCTTGCGTGCTGCTTTAAAAGCAGCTTTACCTCTTCTTTGACATATCTGTGTGTAATAGCATTTAGATCTTCAAGAGCTTTATCATCGGAAAACACCTGCTTGCCGAGCGCCTTGCGGTCAAGTACGCCGCCTGTTATGACGCCGGGAAAGCGCTCATTGAGCTCAGTTTTCATTTCATCCGAGTTTATAAGCAGACTGTGATAGATTTCGTCGCAGTCAAGTATAAGCCCGCCGAGCTCATGGATCACGCGCAGGGCAGTCGTTTTTCCGCTGCCTGTTCCGCCTGTTATACCGATAACCGTCATACAATCACCTTCCTTCCGAGCGTGTCTTCAATCTGTTCATGCGATAAACCGCCGATGCGGAGAATTTTCGGCGTCGCGCCTGCCATATCAACGATCGTGGATTCAATGCCTACCGAGCATACGCCGCCGTCAATGATGTACGGGATCGCGCCGTCAAAATACGCAAGGACATCTTTGCATGATTTCGGACTCGGCATACCGGAAAGATTCGCAGACGGTGTGGCAAGCGGCACGCCGCAGAGCGTGATAAGCTTCAATGTCACAGCGTGGTCAGGACATCTGACGCCGACGGTAGGAAGTCCGGCCGTTACAATGTCGGGTACATTCGGCTTTTTTTTGAGAATGACAGTCAGCGGACCGGGCCAGAAGCGTTCAGCAAGCGCGTATGCGCCGTCCGGAATATCGCAGCAGAAGTTTTCAGCCATTTCCATTCCGGTCACAAGAAAATTGATCGGTTTTGTTTCGGGGCGGCCCTTGACCTCGTATATTTTCCCGACGGCGGAAGCGTTGAGTCCGTCTGCGGAAAGACCGTATACCGTTTCTGTCGGAACGGCGACAAGGCCGCCCGATTTTATCGTATCCGCTGCCGGCAGTATGTTATCCGTGAGAATCACCGTTTTCATGATTCTTCACCCGAAGCTTTGAGCTTTTCCGCCTGGTCTGCCATGATAAGCGCGTCGATGATCTCATCGAGCGCACCGTTCATGATCTGTTCGATTTTGTAAAGCGTCAGACCGATACGGTGATCCGTGACTCTGCCCTGCGGGTAGTTGTATGTTCTGATGCGCTCCGACCTGTCTCCCG
>JAZRYQ010000129.1:0-3761 GCA_045600805.1 Candidatus Alloscillospira sp.
TTCGGACTTTACCGGCGAAATACTTATTTATGCCTGGGGCTTGATCATAACGGTTACCATCTCGGCAACCTCAACGCCTGTGTTCTTGCAAGCGCGGCCTGTGCCGGGGCCGAAATGGAGGCTGTCGCCTGCGTGAAGGACATAGTCCTTGCCGTCGTCGAGAGAAACAGTCATTTCACCCTTCTGGATGTAATAAACCATCTCGAACTTTGCCGGAGCCATGTTTGCGCCGCCGCCGGGGAGGAAGTGGGAAAGTCCCATAACGATCGTTCCGTCGTTTACGTCAGCAGGATTGTGAAGACGTGTTGTAAGGCAGTCAAAATGGCCGGGAGCCTCATACTTTGTAGCTTCGTTCTTAAGTGTTACTTTGTAGCTCATTATAATTATTCCTTTCACTTTATTATAGCCTGAAAACAGGCAAATTTGACCGTATTAAATTTTACTACCCTTTGATAAAAAGTGCAAGTATAAACGTGAAAAAATCGTTCTCATTTCTTTAACAGTCGTTCGTAATCGTCCGGGCTGTTCATATTCTCGAAAGCACGCTCATCCCACAAAGCGCCGAGCTCATCCGGCGTTACCGTCCGCACCTTGCAGCATTTGTAAAGCTCCGTCATTTTGTATACGCCGTTTTCAAGAAGCTTTTCCGCGCTTGCAAGCACATTTTTCGCGTAATAGGCAAAAAGCGGCTCCGGTCTTCCGTGCTTATCTTCTGTCAGGCAGATGTCGTATCCGTTTGCAAGTTCAATGATTTTCAGGGCAAGCTCGGGACTTGAAAACGGGATATCTGCCGCGGCAAGAAAGATCCCGCCGCTTTCCGATTTTTTCAGCGAAGCGTGAAGTCCAGCGAGCGGTCCGCAATCATGATAAATATCGGCAATATGCTCAGCGGCGATATCGGGATATCTTTCGGGTGTATCAACGCTGAGATAAACCCTGTCGAACATCGCGGCAAAACGCTCAACGGCTGCTTTCAGAACAGTCGTTCCGTTCTGCTCGAGCAGCAGCTTATCTTTTCCCATGCGTCTGCTTTTGCCGCCGGCAAGAAGCACTATCTCCATTATGCGTACACCTCCCTTATAACAGAGTTTATGCCGTTTTGCCGTTTTGTCAAGTTTTTTGCAAAAAATGATATTTGTGCAAATTTTGCGTTGACTTTAAAGAGGGCTTATATTATCATAAAAGTGTATGTGAATTTAGTATTTAACCCGTATAAAGGGCAGGAGGTCATAATTATGAAAGACGTATATCTCGTAAGCTGCTGCAGAACGGCCATCGGTTCCTTCGGCGGCTCACTCAAGGATGTTCCGGCTGCAAAGCTCGGCTCCATTGTTGCAAAAGCAGCTCTTGAAAGAGCAAATGTTGCTCCCGAGAATGTTGACGAGGTCATGTTCGGATGCGTGCTTACCGCAGCGCAGGGACAGAATGTAGCCCGTCAGGTATCCATCGGAGCCGGCTTGCCTATCGAAGTTCCGGCATACACCATCGGAATGGTCTGCGGCTCCGGTATGAAGGCAGTCATTGAAGGCGCACGCGCGATCAGAGCAGGCGACGCGGAGATCATCCTCGCCGGCGGCACGGAGAACATGTCCGCCGCTCCCTACGCAATGCCGAACGGCCGCTGGGGCGCTCGTATGTTTGACACAAAGATGGTCGATACAATGGTAAAAGACGGTCTGTGGGAAGCGTTTAACGACTATCACATGGGCATGACCGCCGAAAACGTATGCGATAAATGGGGCATCACAAGAGAAGACCTCGACGCATTCGCGCTTTCATCCCAGACAAAGACGGAAGCCGCTATGAAGGCGGGAAAATTCAAGGACGAGATCATCCCCGTTCCCGTAAAGGTCAAAAAGCAGGTCGTTGATTTTGATACCGATGAATTCCCGAGAGCCGGTACAACGGCAGAAGGTCTTGCAAAATTAAAACCTGCGTTCAAGCCGGACGGCGGCAGAGTTACAGCAGGCAACTCCTCCGGCGTAAACGACGGGGCTGCCGCTATCGTTCTTGCTTCCGGTGAAGCCGTTGAAAAATACGGTCTTAAACCCATTGCAAAGCTCGTCTCCTGGGGACAGGGCGGCGTTGATCCGAAAATTATGGGTGTCGGTCCCGTTGCCGCGACAAAGAACGCAATGGCTAAATGCGGACTCACCGTTGACGATATGGATCTTATCGAGGCAAACGAAGCGTTTGCGGCTCAGTCTATTGCCGTTGCACGCGAATTGAAGTTTGACATGTCCAAGGTCAACGTAAACGGCGGTGCGATTTCCCTCGGTCATCCTGTCGGATGCTCCGGCGCACGTATTATTGTAACGCTCATTCACGAAATGCTCAAGAGAGACGACGCAAAGCTCGGTCTTGCCACGCTCTGCATCGGCGGCGGCATGGGTGTTGCCACGATTTGGGAAAAATGCTGACTTATAAATCCGGTGATTTTTCACCGGATTTTTTAAAAAAAGAAAACGGAGATAATGAATGAACACTATTCTCACCGCAATTTCTCTTCTCGGCGGACTTGCCATGTTTTTATACGGCATGGAAATAATGGGTGACGGGCTGAATCAAAGCTCCGGCACGGCGCTCAAAAGATTTCTCGGCAAGCTGACGCACAACACATTTCTCGGTCTTCTCACCGGCATGATCGTCACCGCCATTATTCAGAGCTCTACGGCCACGATCGTTCTCACGGTCGGTCTTCTGAGTGCCGGTCTTCTGAATCTCAAGCAGTCTGTCAGCATTGTTCTCGGTGCCAACATCGGAACGACCATAACAGGTCAGATCATCCGTCTTATGGATGTTGACGCCGGCGGCGTTTCCGTTTTATCGTTTTTTGAGCCGGAGACGCTTGCGCCAATCGCGCTTATCGCCGGTATCATCCTTGTCATGTTCATTAAAAAGGGAAATTCCAAAAACATCGGTACGATCTTCATGGGCTTCGGTATTCTGTTTTCGGGACTCATTTCCATGACAGCGTCCGTTGAGCCGCTTGCACAGTCCGAAGCATTTGCAAACATTCTGTCGTACTTCTCGGAGCTTCCCGTGATCGGAATTTTCACCGGACTTGTCCTCACCGTTATAGTGCAGAGCTCTTCTGCAATGATAGGCATCCTGCAGGCATTGTCCTCCACCGGTGTCATGACGTTTGAGGTCGCGTATCCGATCATTTTCGGTATCAACATCGGCACCTGTGTCACGACGGCGATCGTATGCTCGATCGGCGCGTCAAAGGACGCAAAGCGCACAGGTCTTGCGCACATCATTTTCAACTTTATCGGCATAGCGATCTTTATGTCCGCGATGGCAATTCTGCGTAAAGCAGGCGCTTTCCCGAATCTGTGGACAAGCGTTGTCCGCTCCGGCGGCATTGCCAACTTCAATTCGCTGTTCAAGCTCGTTACTGCTGCGATCGTTCTGCCGTTTACCGATAAGCTCGTAAAGCTTCTGTGCCGCATCATAAAAGACGATCCCGTGGAGGAGGACAAATATCCCGAGCTTGCTTCTCTGGATGAAAAGCTTATGATATCTCCCGCCGTCGCACTGACCGAGGTAAACCATGTTGTCACGGTCATGGCGCAAGCTGCGTATGACAACTTCATGCTCAGTCTTGAGCAGGTCAAAGACTTTTCGTCTGAGCGCTCAAAAGAAATATGGCGTTATGAAGACCGTCTTGATAATTTCACCGATAATTCGGACAACTTCCTTATCAATCTTTCAAGGTTGACGGAAACGGACAGAGACAATCATATGCTGACGATGCT
>JAZRYQ010000130.1:0-2271 GCA_045600805.1 Candidatus Alloscillospira sp.
CGTTTCCTTCGGTGACGAGCTCGGCAATGACCTGACCTTTATTCTCAGCCGTGAAGAAATCGAGTACGTCACCGCAGGTGTGACCGAAAAGCTCGATAATCTTGTCTGCGACAGTTTCACTCCCTATGAAGAGGACGATACCGAAAAAGGCACAATCAGACTTACTCCGGTAAACACCGAAGAGGAGTTTGATATGCTCCTTGCTCATGTGCTTGGTGACGATGGGGGTGGTGCCAATGACTAAGACCGAAATCCAGACGATGTACGAGGTGATGTTTACTGAGTATCCCGATATTGTAAACGTGGCACAGGTGCAGAGTATGCTGAATATCAGCCGCCATCTGGCCTATTCGCTCATCAACGACGGATATATCCCCGGTATCAAGATCGGCAACGCATACCGTGTCCCGAAAGTCAACGTGATCAATTACGCGCTTTCGGCGGGTAATTCCGGACCGGCAGCATAAAATTCTGATTTGAACTGAAGTGGCACATTGGACGGGCATTCCGGAAGACCGTATAATGATTACGGTCCGAAAGGGTGCCCGTTCTTTTGCTATCGACAAAGGAGGTTAAGATTATGATAGCAGGACACCTGCAAATTAAAAACGACTATTACTATATGGTCCTGAGTTATACGGACTCCGACGGCAAACGAAAGCAGCCGTGGATCCCGACAGGACTTCCCGTGAAGGGAAACAAAAAACGAGCTGAGAAAATGCTGATAGAAACACGGCAGACCTATGTGCCGCCGGTCAGCAGCGGTAACGGGCATCTCTCTGCGGATATGCTGTTTGCCGACTATATGGAAACGTGGCTTGAGATTATTCGCGGCTCCGTGGAAAAGACTACTTTTTCTTCTTACACACAGATGGTCAAGAAAAAGATTGTACCGTATTTTCGCGATACCGGTCTCACACTCGGTTCCATTCAGGCCAAGCATATTCAGAGCTTTTATCTGCATGAGTTGAAATCTGTTTCCGCCAGCACGGTGATCCATGAACATGCCAATATTCACAAAGCTCTGAAATATGCCGTAAAGATGGATCTCATTCCGTTTAATCCCGCTGATAAGGTGGAACGTCCGAAAAAGCAGAAATATATCGCCGATTACTACCGGCTGGATGAGCTGGAGAAACTTTTTGAAGTGACGAAAGATCATCCCTATTCCTTGCTGATTCAGATGACCGCTTTTTACGGGCTGAGGCGAAGTGAAGCTCTCGGTCTGAAATGGGATGCGATTGACTTTGAACGCAATACCATCACCATCAGGCATATTGTAACCGAAGCAGAAGTGGACGGCAAATCTGTGATCATCAGTGAGGATCGCGCCAAAACAAAATCAAGTCTACGTTCGCTTCCGTTGGTGGGACATTTCAGAGAAAAGCTTCTGGAACTGAAAGAGCAGCAGAAGGAAAATAAGCGCGTCTGCGGAAACTGTTATAGTTACGACTACGACGGTTATATCTTTGTTGATGCTATGGGAACGATCTTCAATCCCAACGCGGTAACGGAGAATTTCAGCAAGATTCTTGCCAGGAACGGTCTGCGGCACATTCGCTTTCACGACCTCAGACACAGCTGCGCATCCTTACTTCTTGCAAACGATGTTCCGATGAAGCAGATACAGGAATGGCTCGGTCATAGTGATATCAGCACGACGGCGAATATTTACAGTCATCTGGACTACAAATCGAAGATCACTTCCGCGAATGTTATGGACAATATTCTTGTTCTTCCGGACAGTAAAAGCCCCGGCTGGTAATCTCAATTCTTGCATGGGATTCAAGGCACCCCCGAAAAGCCTTGATATATAGGGATTTTCGGGTGGTCGCTGTTCTTGCGGACACATAAAAATGGCCTCGAAATGAGGCAATATTACAGTGCTTTCCACAAGAAGAACGACGATGCAAGGAAAAGAAAAAGTCCAGTAAATCCTTGAATTTACTGGACTTTGTGGCGGAAGCGGTGGGATTCGAACCCACGAGCCCGTGAGGACTACCTGATTTCGAGTCAGGGCCGTTATGACCACTTCGATACGCTTCCGTATATCTTATGTGTTTTTCAAACCTCGGAAGAATGCAAGAAAAACACGCAAGAACGATATTAAATTGTAGAACTTGAACCCGCGAAAAGCCTTATATTACGGGCATTTCCGGCGGACGAACCGACCAAAGCGGCTGAACATTTCGAGTCAGGGCCGTTATAACCACTTCGATACCACTCCGTATTGAATTTTTTCCTTCACCGAGGAAGTTGGACAGATAAAAC
>JAZRYQ010000131.1:0-4951 GCA_045600805.1 Candidatus Alloscillospira sp.
ATTCGTAAACAAAAAGCAGGTACAGGATCTTGCCGATGAAGGTGTTGAGCGCTTCGCCATCAAGACACCTACCATCAACAAGATAGTCGGTGAGCTGTCCGGCGGCAACCAGCAAAAGGTCATCCTCGCACGTTGGATAAACAAGTGCGTTGATACGAAGCTTCTTATTCTCGATGAGCCTACAAAAGGTATCGATGTCGGTACCAAGGCTGAGATCTATAAGCTTATCTGTGAGCTTGCATGCCAGGGTATCGCAGTCATCCTGATCTCCTCAGAGCTTACGGAGGTCATCAACCTTTCCGATAATATCTATGTACTTCACAACGGACACGTAACAGGCCAGGTAAAGCGTGAGGACGCGACAGAAGAGAACGTTCTTGCCCTTGCCATGCTTGACTGATAAGGAGGCGTAAGTATGAATTTCATTAAAAAGATTGTAAAAGCGAAAGCATTTACGCTTGTTGTTTTACTTATAGTTCTCTTTGTTATCTTCTAGATTTGGGCATCCCTCCGCGGTGACACGTTCTTTAACGCAACGACCGTTAAAAACATCCTGCAGTCAATCATCGTTTCATCCTTCCTGACGATCGGCGCAGGTTGCCTGATGATCACAGGTAACCTCGATATCTCCGCCTCATCCATCGGCTGTTTTGGCGGCGTTGTCCTTGCGGTCGGCTTGAAGCAGGGCTGGAACCTGATTCTTGCAATCATTGCTGCACTTGTACTCAGCGGCTTTGTCGGATTCCTGAACGGCTTCCTCGTAACGAAGTTCAAATTCCCGGCGTTCATTACAACGCTCGGCATGAGCTCCGTCGCAAAGGGACTTTCTGAGCTGTACAGCAGTATCGTCAACAAAGGTACGGCAACGAACGTCAACTTTAAAAATGCGTTCATTAAATCTCTCGGAAGCGGAAAATTCCTTTCTCTTCCAATCGGTATCTATATTATGATAGTATTCTTCATAATTTACGGTATCCTCATTTCCAAGACGAGATTCGGTACAAAGATGTGCCTCGTCGGAGGCAACCCTGTCGCGGCTGAGCTTGCGGGTATCAATTCCTCCAAAATCGTTATCCTCATGTTCATCAACAGCGGTGTAATGGCTTGCATTTCCGGTATTTTCAACGGTGCACGTCTCCAGCAGGCAGCGCTTACCGCACTTGCGAATAACCAATTCTCCGGACTTACCGCGGCTATTCTCGGCGGTATATCCTTCGGCGGCGGCGCCGGCGGTATGGGCGGCGCATTCATAGGACTTCTTGTGTTGAATACATTCCAGATCGGTATGCAGCTCAACAACGTCAATGCGTACTGGGTAACGGTATTCTCAGGCATACTGCTTCTCGTTGCTCTTGCAATTGACTTCTTACAGATGTCCGCAAGAAACAAAACAAAAAAAGCTTAACGGTAAGGAGTGTGTATAATGCAAAAGAAATCATCTTTTAAACGCATAATGCAGCATAAGGCTGTACCTCTTCTGATTATCCTTATCGTTCTGACCCTCATTACGATGGTATTCGGAAGCGGCGTGCTTCAAGGCGCACCGATCAAAGCGATGTTCACAGAAGGCTTCATGACAAAGGCAAACCTTTTGAACACATTCTATTCAATAGTTATTCAGATATTTATGATGATAGGTCTTTCCTGCATCCTTATTACAGGTAACATTGACCTTTCCATCGCAGGCCAGGCAACACTTGCATCCCTGATTTTTGCAAAGCTCTGCTTTGATTTTCAGGGTATGCCGTGGGGTATAGCCCTTCTCATCACCTACGCACTCGCTGCTGTTTTCGGACTGATCAATGCATTCCTCGTAAACAAGCTTCATTTCCCCGCATTTATCGCAACGATCGGTGTTTCCTCTGTTTATTCTGGTCTTGCCAATATCATTACAGCCGGTAACCAGGTACAGATAGGCAGAGCCGGTTTCCAGAAAATCGGTGAAGCAAGAGTGATGGGCGTATTCCCGGTAATGTTCATTGCTGCTATCATAATTCTTCTTGTGTTCCAGTTTATCCTGTCCAACACACGTTTCGGACGCAGCATGTACATGGCAGGCGGCAACCCAACAGCGGCTCGTCTCTGCGGTCTTAACCCGAACAAGATGAGAAGAATCATGTTCCTTCTCAACTCGATTCTCGCCGTAACGGGCGGCCTTTGCTGGAGCGCACAGCTCAAGATGGCTCACCCGACATCAATATCCCAGACAGCTCCTAACATGACGGCTACATCCGCCTGCA
Source organism: Candidatus Alloscillospira sp. (assembly GCA_045600805.1). Lineage (GTDB taxonomy): Bacteria > Bacillota > Clostridia > Oscillospirales > Oscillospiraceae > Alloscillospira. The sequence continues at coordinate 2,241 of JAZRYQ010000131.1, forward strand.
TCCTCGGCGGCGTCGCATTCATGGGCGGTAGCGGTAACCTGATCGGACCTCTTGTTGCTGTAATTCTTCTCAACGTATTTAAAAATATGCTTCTCATCCTCAAGATCAACGACTATGTAAACGTTGTTGCACAGGGTGCTCTGCTTCTCATTGCTCTTGTTATAGACGCAATCGGTGAAGAGAGAAGACGTAAAGCGATGATCGCTGCCGCTATGGAAGCCTGATCTGAGCTGAACAGAAATATTAATGGGCTGCGGATTTAACCGCAGCCCATTTTTAAATTGACTGCAAAGTCTACTGACTCTGCAGTCAAGCTTTTTATTTATTTTACCAGTTTGCAGAATTCGTCGATTTCATCCGCAAGAGATTTGAGTCCTGCTTTCCAAAAAGCCTTGTCCGTAAGGTCAATGCCGGCAATTTTGGCGGTTTCCTCAACATCGCACACGCTTGTCGTGTAAAGAAGCTTTTTGTATGTCGGTATGAAGGATTCGCCCTCCTGCTTGTATTTAGCATACAATCCACGGGCAAACAGGCCACCGAACGCATACGGGAAATTGTAGAAGCTCAGTTCACCGCTGTAATAATGGCTTTTGCAAAGCCACATGTACGGATGAAGATAATTGTGGTCAAGACCATCGCCGTATGCTTCCTTTTGCGCATTGAGCATAAGCTCGCACATACGCTGCGCACTGAGGAATTCATTAGGACGGGCCTCAAACACTGCCTTTTCAAAGAGAAAACGCGAGTAAATATCGCAAATAATCTGACAGGCATCGGAAAGCTGGCTTTCAATGAGATTGATTTTTTCTTCATCGCTTTCCGCATTCTCAATTGCGTTTGAAACGATGACGACCTCGTTGAAGGTCGAAGCTGTTTCGGCAACGGGCATGGAATATTCCATGTTCAGAATCGAGTGTGAAAATACCTGCTGGTCGTGGAATGCGTGACCGAGCTCATGAGCGAGCGTTACGACATCACCGAATGCACCGTCAAAATTCGTGAGTACGCGGCTCTGCTTTGCTGTCGGAACACCGCAGTCAAACGCGCCGCCGACCTTGCCCTCACGCGGATAGAAGTCTATCCAGCTTTCGTTGAAAGCACGCTCGACCATGTCGTGAAGCTGAGTGTCAAAGCCGCTGAAAATGTTCAGCAGGTAATCACGCGCCTGCTCGACTGTGAATTTTCTGTCATTTTTGCCCATCGGAGCAAAAAGCTCATACCACGGAAGACCGCCCTCATAGCCGAGCGCCTTTGCTTTGGCACGAAGATACTGCCAGAACTTCGGCAGGTATTCGCGCATAGCTTCCAAAAGCGCGTCAAGCGTTTCTTTTTTCATTCTCGCCGTGTACAGCGATTTCTGAAGCGGAGATTCATAACCGCGCAGCTCGCACTCGTTCAGCACCTGCATTTTAATACTGTTGAGAGAAAAAGCAACGGAATCCTTTATTTTTTCATAGCAGGCCAGCTCTGCCTCATATGCGTCACGGCGAACGTCCTTGCTCGCGTCATACGCAAGATTGCGGACGGAGGAAAGCGTGATATCCTCACCGCGATAATTTGCTTTGACGGTGCTTGTCAGCATACCCTGAAGGCTTTCCCACGCCGACGCACCGGAAATGTTCATCTTTGCAAACAGAGCTTCCTCACGGTCAGAAAGAAGATATTTGCTGTCGCGCTTGATATTCATAAGGTAATAGCGGTATTCTTCAAGAGATGCATTTTCATCTATGATTTTTTCAAGGTCGTCAAAGCCGGCGATGACGGTGTTTAATTTTGCCTGTGCCGCAGCAGAACGGCTTGCTTTTGCGGAAAGAACATCCGCTGTGCTTGAGGCTTCATCATCGCGCGTATCGGCGGAATATTTGAGTGACGCAAAAATAAACAGCTTTTCCATGAGTGTGTATTGACGTTCCCAAAGAGTGATCGCTTTTGCGATAAGCTCAGCATGTGCCATGGATTCGCATTTTTCCGCAAGCGTGTTCAGCTCGGAAATGACTTCATCAAAAGCTTCTGCATCTTTTTTGAATTCGGGGTCGTCAAAGCCCTTGTACAGTATGTCAAGATTCCATTTTTCGTTCATAAACAAATCTCCTTACATATAAATCGTTTCGGGTTTTTCAAATTCTTTCAGGCGGACATCGTACGCTTTGCGGGTACATTCCTCAAATTTCAGTTCCGTATCGGGTACGCCCAGAAGGGAGAAGATATACTTTGTAAAATCAGGGTTGTGCAAAACTAACGGTCCGATCGTGTACGTTCCGAGGAAGTTTGCGCGGCGAAGTCCTTCGTATTTTGCGCCGGGGTGGATACCGTCTCCGCGGATGACTTCGTAAAGGTACTCTCTGGAATTATCCCCATAAAGATGTGAAAACTGTGCCTTGAAGCCGATGATCTTGAAGTTTTCCATTTTGCCCATGATCAGCGAATGATAGCGCTTGTCCATATTACGCACGGCGTACTCTTCAAAAATGCCGAGTGCGGGTATTTTTTTGTCACCCGTGTCGATATACTTACAGAAAATTTCAAGTGCGTTGCCGACAATGAGGAAAACAACGCCTTTTTCGATAAGCGCATCGATCCTGTCACGGTACGGCATAAGCTTTTCGATAACGAGCTCCTGCTGGCTTTCCGTCATGGAGCCCATGAAGATCATATCAACATCATCGGATGCAAACGCAGGCGTATCGGTAAGCTCCGTGCTGATAAATTCC
>JAZRYQ010000132.1:0-8488 GCA_045600805.1 Candidatus Alloscillospira sp.
GTTTTTTGCTTTGATAATGAGAGGTCAACCATGATTGCAGTATTAAAACACGACGCCGAAAAATTCGGACTTGAAGCTCTTACACGCCGCCTTACGGAAGCCGGCTTTAAAACAGATATCGTACTATCCGGCGATAAGCATATTCTCTGCATATCGGGCGATACGCCCGCGCTGGACACCTCGTATGTTGAGAGCTTTGCCTGTGTGATATCCGTAAAGCGCATAACCGAGCCGTACAAGCTCTGCTCACGTGTATATAAGCCGCAGGACAGCGTGATCAACGTCGGCAAAGCAAGCTTCGGCGGCTCTTTTTCGGTCATTGCGGGGCCGTGTGCCGTTGAATCCGAGGAGCAACTTTCCGAAATTGCGGAAAAGCTCTGTCTTTCCGGAGCATCCGTTCTGCGAGCCGGCGCCTTCAAGCCGCGCACTTCCCCATACTCTTTTCAGGGGCTTGGCGCGAAGGGACTCGAAATTCTGAAAAAAGTCGGAGAAAAAGTCGGGCTTCCTGTTGTCTCAGAAATAACTGGTCCCGAACAACTCCCGCTTTTTGACGGCATTGATATGATTCAGGTCGGTGCGCGGAATATGCAGAATTATGAGCTTTTAAAGCTTCTCGGCAAATGCAAAAAGCCCGTTCTTTTAAAGCGGGGCATCGGAGCAACGCTTACAGAGCTTTTGATGAGCGCCGAATACATTCTGTCCGGCGGAAACGAAAAGGTAATTCTGTGTGAGCGCGGCATACGCACGTTTGAAACGTCTGCGCGCAGCACACTCGATATTTCCGCCGTTCCTCTGCTGCATAAGATGACGCATCTGCCGGTCATTGTCGATCCGAGCCATGCATCCGGTGCATCCTCGCTCATTTCCCCGCTGTCTCTTGCTTCCTGTGCCGCCGGCGCCGACGGATTGATGATCGAAGTCCATTCGGACCCGTGTTCATCCAAAAGCGACGGAGCGCAGGCGATAACGCCTGAGCAGTTTGACGCTTTGAACAAAAAGCTGCGTACTATGCGCTCCTGTCTGTGAGGTATGTCCATGCAAACGATAACAGTTGAAGCCGAAAGAAAATACGATGTCATAATATCCGAAGGTCTGCTTGCAAAGGCTGGATGCTTTCTTTCGCGTCAAATCTCTCCTTCCGTCTGCGCCGTTGTGACAGATGACACAGTTGACGCGCTGTATTCTGACGCGCTTATCGCTTCTCTTAACAAGGAAGAGATACGGTGCGTCAAATTCGTTATACCGCACGGTGAAAAATCCAAAAATGCCGAAAATTATCTTGCGCTGCTTGATTTTTTCTCGGAATCGCATTTAACGCGCGCTGACGCCGTTATTGCTCTCGGCGGCGGTGTAGTCGGAGACCTGGCTGGCTTTGCCGCAGCGACATATATGCGCGGCTGTAAGCTTGTTCATATTCCGACGACGCTTCTTGCCATGGTGGATCCCTCCGTCGGCGGCAAATGCGCCATAGACCTGCGGGCGGGGAAAAACATGTGCGGCACGTTTTACAGTCCGCATCTTGTGCTGTGCGACACGGATCTTTTAAAAACGCTGCCTGCCGAAGCATTCCTTGACGGGTGCGCCGAAATCATCAAATACGGCTGCATTGCCGATCCTGCTCTGCTTGAATACCTTGAAAAATGCGGCAGAGACTTTGATGACCAGTACGTGATCTCACAATGCGTGAAAATCAAGAGCGATATTGTATTTCAGGATGAATTTGACAGCGGCGTGCGCCGTATTCTGAATTTCGGGCATACTGTCGCTCATGCGCTTGAAAAAGCAAGCGATTACAGAATTTCTCACGGCAGGGCCGTTGCTATTGGTATGGCGGTGATTGCTGAAAGCTCCGCGCACGAGGGCTTATGCCTGCGCGCCGTGCGTGACGGGATAATAACGCTTCTCAAGCGCTTCGGCTTTGAACTGCATCACGGCTTTGAGCCGGAGGAGCTTTTCAAATATATCGGCTCCGATAAAAAGCGCGACACAAACGGCATCACCGTTGTCCTGCCGTATATGGCAGGACAGGCGCGGCTCATAAAAACGGAGCCGGATAAGCTTTATGATTTTTTAAGGTTTGGAGTTCAGGTATGGAAGTAACCGTAAAACCGTCTGAAATTAACGGTAAGATCAAAGCCATATGCTCAAAGTCTCATGTACACAGACTGTTGGTGTGTGCTGCGCTTTCCGATTCTCCCGTTACGATTCTCTGTCCCACAAGCTCGGATGATATTGACGCGACCGGGCGCTGTCTTTGCGCTCTCGGCGCGAAAATAACGTGTTTCGGCGGCGGATATTACGTCACGCCGACAGAAGGCACGGTGCGCGATGCGCTGCTTGACTGCAATGAAAGCGGCTCCACGATGCGTTTTCTGCTCCCCGTTGCCGCAGCGCTCGGGATCGACGCAAAATTCTATATGTCCGGCAGACTTCCCGAACGTCCGATAAAACCGCTGACCGATGAGCTTTCCCGGCACGGCTGCCGCTTCAAATACGACAGCCGCAATATTCTTCACTGTACCGGCAGCCTCAAAAGCGGTATTTTTGTTCTTCCCGGGAATGTATCGTCCCAATATATCAGCGGACTTCTGTTCGCCCTGCCGTTGATTGCAGGTGACAGTGTGATAAAAATCGACGGGCAGCTTGAATCGGCAGGTTATGTCAACATGACGTGCAACGCGCTGCGTGAGTCCGGCATTGAGATCACGCATAAGGAAGGGCTGTTTTTCATAAAAGGCTCTCAGAAGTATCATCTTCCGGAATGTGTCTCGGCAGAGGGGGACTGGTCAGACGCTGCTTTTCTGCTTGCCATGGGTGCACTGTCCGGCGGCAGCATAACATGCACGGGGCTGAGCCACACATCCTCTCAGCTTGACAAACGCATTGTGCGCATTCTGCGCAGATTCGGCGCGCGGGTAAGCACAACGCATGATTCCGTGACTGTTTCCGGCGGCGAGCTTCAGGGGATCACCGTAAACGCCGCGGACATTCCCGATCTTGTTCCGGTCGTCGCCGTGCTCGGCGCAAAAAGCACGGGAGTGACAAAAATAACCCATGCGCAGCGGCTGCGCATGAAGGAAAGTGACAGACTTCATGCGGTATCATCACTGATCTCATCTCTCGGCGGCAGCGTCAGGGAGTATCCGGACAGGCTCGTGATCACAGGCATCGGTGTGCTCGACGGCGGCACGGTCGATTCCTTCGGTGACCACCGCATGGCTATGACGGCGGCGTGCGCAAGTCTTATCTGCAAAAATCCGGTCACGGTAAGAAATGCCCAGGCGGTGAGCAAATCATACCCCGCTTTCTGGGAGGATTTTAAATCGCTCGGTGCGGATATTAAATACAGGGAGGCTTGATTTATGGGAAATACGTTCGGAAATGCGATAAAGCTTTCCGTATTCGGGCAGTCACATTCCCGCGCCGTCGGTTTTTCGCTTGACGGCATACCGGCAGGCTTTGAAATAGATTTTGACGAGCTTGCGCGCTTTATGGCGCGAAGAGCGGCAAAACATGACGGCACGACCACGGATCGCCATGAAGCCGATGACGTTGAAATTCTTTCCGGGCTTGCCCGCGGGCTTACCTGCGGCGCTCCGATCGCTGGAATCATTTACAATAAGGATATACACTCTGAGGATTACGGACAAAGCACCGTTTTCAGACCGTCTCACGCTGATTTCACAGCGTTTTTGAAATACCACGGCCATAACGATCATGTCGGTGGCGGTCAGTTTTCGGGACGCCTTACCGCCCCTCTATGCGCCGCCGGCGGGATATGCCTTCAGCTTCTTGAAGCAAACGGCATTCATATAACCTCATCGATCAAGTCGCTTCACGGCGTAATGCACCCGGATGACGACACGGTAAAGTGCCTTATTATCAATGCAAAATGTGACAATGATTCGATCGGCGGCGTGATATCCTGCCAAATCACCGGTGTACCCGCAGGAATCGGAGAACCGATGTTTGACGGGCTTGAAAATAAGATCGCACAGGCTGTTTTTGCCGTACCCGCTGTGCGCGGAATCGAATTCGGCGCCGGTTTTTCAGCAGCCGAAATGACAGGTTCTGAACACAACGATGCATTTGTCATTCGCGGCGGCAAGATCGTGACGGAAACCAACCGCCACGGCGGCATACTCGGCGGCATATCATCGGGTATGCCTATTACGTTCAATGTTGCCGTGAAGCCGACGCCGTCTATCGCAAAAAAGCAGAAAACGGTCGATATTTCCGAAAGGAAGCCGGTGGATATCACGGTATCGGGCAGGCACGACCCGTGCATCGTGCCGCGTGCCCTTGCCTGCATCGAGGCTGCCGCAGCGTTGGCAATAACGGACAGTATGAAAGAAGATGGATTTGTATGGAACTTGACACGTTGAGAAGCGAAATCGACGATATAGACGCCGGAATTCTCGCACTATTCGAAAAACGAATGGATGTCTGTGCAAAAATCGGCGCTCTCAAACGGGAAAACAACATGCCCGTTCTTGATTCCGCGCGCGAAAAAGCAAAGCTTGACAGCGTTGCCGCCCTGTCGCGCAAAGACCTGCAAAAATACACATCGTCGCTTTTTCAAAAGCTCTTTGCACTGTCAAGGGAGTATCAGGAGAGTATAAAATGAAGTGCGGTCTTGTCGGAAGAAAACTCGGTCATTCATATTCGCCGGAGATCCACGCTCTTTTGGGCGATTACGAATACGATTTATACGAATGTGAGCCCGATGAACTGGAAGGCTTTATCAAAAGCGCGAATTACACAGGGCTCAATGTCACGATCCCGTACAAAAAAACAGTCATGCAATACTGTGACGTGCTGTCCAAGCGAGCAGAAAAAATCGGCAGCGTAAACACGCTTGTCAGAAAAAGCGGGAAAATTTACGGTTACAACACGGATTATGACGGTTTTCTTACCATGATCTGCTCGTCCGGCGTTGACATTTCCGGCAAAAAAGCGATCATTCTCGGCTCCGGCGGAGCATCCCTCACGGCACAGGCGGTCTTGCGTGATTTGGACGTTTCACAGCTTTCGGTCATCTCCCGCACCGGAAAAGATAATTATGAAACGATGGCCGCGCATTATGACGCCGAGATCATCGTCAACGCAACGCCCGTCGGAATGTACCCCGACTGCGGTGAATGTCTTATTGAGCTTGAAAACTTCACGTCCTGTGCTCTTGTTCTCGACCTCATATACAATCCAGCGAAAACCGCGCTTCTTTTGCAGGCGGAATCGCTCGGCATAAAATACGAAAACGGTCTTTCCATGCTTGTTTCGCAGGCTAAGCGCGCATGCGAGCTGTTCACGGGTAAGGACATTGCGAATGATGTTATTGATATAATAACGCAAAAGCTTGATTATAAAATGAGAAACATCATGCTCATCGGTATGCCCGGCTGCGGGAAAAGCACCGTCGGCAAAGTGCTTGCCGAGCTTACGGGGCGCGAATTTATCGACTGTGATGATGAATTTGAAAAGCTTTACGGGATAGCTCCCGGCGATTTTATCACCGGATTCGGTGAGAGCGCTTTTCGTGAAAAAGAATCGGAAATTTTGAGAACACTTGGCGCATCATCCGGTAAAATCATCGCCACGGGCGGCGGATGCGTCACAGTAAATAAGAATTTCCCATACCTGCGTGAAAATTCATATGTCGTATGGCTCCGGCGTGATGTCAGCCTTCTTGGGACGTCATCCCGCCCCCTGTCGCGCGATTTATTTGCCCTGTATATAAACCGTATGCCACTTTACGCGCTTGCAGGTGATATACAAGTCAAAAACGAAAAAACGCCGCATGACGCGGCGGAGGAAATACTGCGGAGGTTAATATGAAGCTTCTTGTCATAAACGGTCCGAACATGAATCTGCTCGGCCTACGCGAGCCGGATATTTACGGCAGAAAAACTTACGCGGAGCTCACGGCAATGATATCGGAACACTGCGCCGCGCTCGGCATAGACGTTTCGTTTTTCCAGTCAAACCACGAGGGCGCGATAATCGACAAAATTCAGGAATGCTTCGGCGTTTATGACGCGCTTGTGATAAACCCCGCCGGATATTCGCACACGAGCGTCGCGATAGCAGACGCGATAAACGCCGTATCCATACCGACGATTGAGGTGCATATTTCCGATATAAGCACACGCGAGGATTTCCGGCACAGCTCGATAACCGGGACAGCAGCGCTTGAAATTATCAGCGGCAAGGGCTTTGAAGGCTACCTCGAAGCCGTGACAAAGCTGTATGAGCGCTTCTGAAAACGCATATTTTTCCTGCAAAGTGTTGAAAATAGCAGCAAATCGTGTTATATTGAAATTTATACATTATGAGAAAAATTGCGGATCTACCGCAATCGAAATACAAAGGAGGAACACAGAAAATGAGCAAAAAGCCATTTTACATCACAACACCCATTTACTATCCGTCTGACAAACTGCATATCGGTCACACCTACTGCACAGTTGCCACCGATGCGTTTGCAAGATATAAGCGAATGCAGGGTTATGATGTCATGTTTCTCACGGGCGTTGACGAGCATGGTCAGAAAATTGAGGAAAAAGCAAAGGCAAAGGGCGATACGCCGCAGCAGTTTGTTGATGATATCGTAACAGGCAAGGGCGGCATTCTCGATTTGTGGAAGCTCATGAATATTTCAAATGACCGCTTTATACGCACTACCGACGATTATCATGTAGCATCCATTCAGAAAATTTTCAAAAAAATGTACGAAAACGGCGATATTTACAAGGGAAAATACACGGGTATGTATTGTACACCGTGCGAATCCTTCTGGACGGAAAGTCAGCTTGTTGACGGCAAATGCCCTGACTGCGGCAGAGACGTACACCCCGCCGAAGAGGAAGCATACTTCTTCCGTCTTTCAAAGTACGCAGACAGAGTCCGCAAATTACTCACCGAGACGGATTTTCTCGAGCCGAAAAGCCGCGTAAACGAAATGGTCAACAATTTCATCGACCCGGGACTTGAAGACCTCTGTGTATCACGCACAAGCTTTACCTGGGGCGTTCCCGTTGACTTTGACCCCGGTCATGTCGTCTACGTCTGGGTAGATGCGCTGTTTAACTATACGACGGCGCTCGGCTTTATGAACGATAAATACGATGAGTTTGACAGGTTCTGGCCTGCCGATGTTCACCTTGTCGGCAAGGAGATCGTTCGTTTCCATTCGATCATCTGGCCGGCCATGCTCATGAGTATGGATATGCCGCTTCCGAAAAAGGTCTTCGGTCACGGCTGGCTGAACTTCAACGGCGAAAAAATGTCAAAATCACGCGGAAACGTCGTTGACCCGTATCTGCTTGCCGAGCGCTATGGTGTTGATGCACTGAGATTCTTCCTGCTCAGAACATTCCCGTTCGGCTCTGACGGCAACTTTACAAACGAGCTTCTCATCCAGACGATCAATACCGACCTTGCAAACGACCTCGGAAACCTCGTTTCCCGCACGGTCGCAATGGTGCTCAAATATTTCGGCGGCAAGCTTCCGTGTGAAAGGCAGGCAGGCGAGCCGGATGCTTCTCTTATCGAAATGGCACAGGCGCTGAGAGACAAATACGAAGCCCAGATGGAGCATTATGCACCGCACAACGCTCTTGCAGAGACCTTCAAGCTGATTTCCCGCGCGAACAAGTATATTGACGAAACAGCGCCGTGGGTGCTTGCAAAGGACGAAGCAAACAAAGCAAGACTTGCAGCGGTCATGTACAACCTGCTTGACACGATTCGCATTGCAGCAACACTGCTTGCGCCGTTTATTCCCGAAAGCTGCGAAAAGATCTCCGCGCAGATAGGGGCCGGAGACTTATTCACATGGGACAACGCCGCGAAATTCGGCGTTCTTCCGGCTGACTGCGCAGTAACAAAGGGCGAAACGCTCTTCCCGAGAATCGACATGGAAAAAGAGCTGAAGGCTCTTGAAGAGCTGGAAGCCCCGAAACAGGTACAGCCCGCGATCCCGCCGGTCACGATCGACGAATTTGCAAAGGTAAAAATGAAAGTATGCAAGGTTTTAACCTGTGAGAACGTCAAAAAGAGTGAAAAACTTCTCAAGTTTACGCTGGATGACGGCTCGGGCACGCCGAGGCAGATCCTTTCCGGTATCGCAAAATACTACAAGCCCGAAGAGCTTGTAGGTAAGACCGTTGTCGCGTGCGTCAACCTCCCGCCGAGGAAGATGATGGGGCAGGAATCGAGCGGCATGATAATTTCTGCCGAAAAGGACGGAAAGCTCAATCTGCTCATGCTCGATGACGCCATTCCCGCCGGTGCGGATCTTTGCTGAGTAAATAAAAAATTTTTATAGAAAGTGGGCTATCATATGCAGACTGTAAGACTCGGAAAAACCGAAATCGTTGTAGGCAAAAACAGCTTCGGCGCTCTGCCCATTCAGCGCATCACAAAAGCCGAAGCGGTCTATCTTCTCCAGAAAGCGTTTTATAACGGCGTCAACTATTTTGATACGGCA
>JAZRYQ010000133.1:0-3129 GCA_045600805.1 Candidatus Alloscillospira sp.
GAGGCAAGCGCAGCTTGCCCTCGCGCCGACCAAAGAGGGCGAAGCCCGATGCGATGGAGCGCGAGTTTTTTCTTCGGCAAAGTCGGGCGGACTTTGCCGAAGATTTGTCGCCGGCATCTTATAGTGTCGGCGATTATTTTATGTATATTCCCAAATGCGGTTTCGGAAATAGTAGTTAATCACTAAAATACAGCCCGTTAATTTTAGTACAATTTGACGAATTTCATCCATGAAATACCGAAAAAAAGAAAATCGCTTTACTTTAACGTTTTAGAGTTGTACAATGTTAATCGTTAAAGCATGATTAATACCGTTTCATATCATACGGGAGGAAAACATGAATAAAAAGAACAAAAACAAAGTTGAACGCAACCTTGATATGTACCGCGCCATTTTAACATTGAAGGATATTGATGAATGTGTCAGATTTTTTGATGATTTGTGCTCCGTTTCGGAGCTTCGTGCGATGGAGCAGCGTTTCAATGTTGCGATGCTTTTGAATGAAGGACATATATACAATACGATCCTCGAGAAAACAGGAGCGTCGAGTGCGACGATCAGCCGTGTAAACCGTAGCTTACAGTATGGCGCGGACGGTTATGAGATCGCTTTCAGCAGACTGAAAAACGAGAATGCCGAAAGCGAAGAGGAATAAGCCGTGAACGCATACGCATCGCTTGCACGTTATTATGACAGTTTAACGACGGATGTGCCTTACGGTGCATTCGTCGATTTTTATGAAACCATTTTCAGACAATACGCTGTTAAACCGAATCTGCTGCTTGACCTTGCCTGCGGTACGGGTACGCTAACGGGAAAGCTCTGCGAAAGAGGGTACGATGTGATCGCTGTTGATGCTTCACCCGAAATGCTCTCTGAGGCGCAGAGAAAGCTTGCCGTGCTTGAAAAAATGCCGCTTTTGTTATGCCAGAGTATGGAAGAACTCGACCTGTACGGGACAGTCGAAGCAGCAATATGCTCCCTGGACGGTATCAACTATGTGGATTCAGAAACGCTCGATGAGGTCTTTCACAGAGTGCATCTGTTTACGGAGCCCGGCGGTGTGTTTATATTCGATATCAACACACCGGAAAAGCTGAGAGGCCTTGACGGAGAAGTATTTGTAGACGAAAACGAAAATGTCTTCTGCGTATGGCGCGCAGAGCTTACCGATAATAAAAACGCCTGTTTTTACGGCATGGATATTTTCCGAAAATGCAAAAACATGTGGCAGCGCTCAAAAGAAGAACATATCGAGTATATCCATGAGCCGGAAATGCTCAGAAAAAAGCTTGAAAAAAACGGTTTCTGCGATATAAACATATACGGAGAATTAAAGCTCTCTCCGCCGGAGTGCGGCGAACAGCGCGTTTTTATCGCGTGCCGCAGAAATTTTGATTAATGGTGATATTATGGATGAACTGATAAGAGCCGTCTCATCGGACGGATTTATAAAAATGACAGCCGTGTGTTCTCGTGAAACGGTCGAACGTGCAAGACAGATCCATGATCTGTCCCCTGTCTGCACGGCTGCCCTCGGAAGAACCCTGACTGCGACCTCCATTATCGGCAATACGCTCAAAGCCGATGACGGTTCCGTTACCGTGAGAATAAACGGGCAGGGACCGATAGGCAGCCTTATCGCCGTGTCGGACTGCGAGGGGAATGTCAGAGGATATGTGACAGAGCCGCATGTTGAGCTGCCGCTGAAAGCAAACGGAAAGCTTGACGTCGGCGGTGCTGTCGGCACAAGCGGAATGCTGACAGTCATCAAAGATCTGAATCTTAAAGAGCCGTATGTCGGCAGTGTCGAGCTCGTCAGCGGAGAAATCGCAGAGGATTTCACGGCATATTTTGCAGAAAGCGAGCAGACACCGTCTGCCTGTGCGCTCGGTGTTCTTGTTGACAGAGACAGGACGGTCAAGGCTGCGGGCGGATATCTTGTCCAGCTTCTGCCGGGCGCACCGGATGAGATCGCCTCCCAGCTTGAACAGGCGGTTATCAACGTCGGCGCCGTGACGCAGATTCTTGAAGAGCATACGGCAGAAGAACTTATTAACATGATTTTACTCGGCTTTGACCCGATCATTCTTGAGCGCAGCACGATAGAATACAGGTGCTATTGCTCGCGTGAGCGCGTTTTAGAAGCCGTATCCGGCATTGACAGGGAAGAGCTTGACGATATAAAAGCCAAGGGAGAGCCAATCGAAGTGACCTGTCAGTTCTGCGACGCGGTTTACCGATTTAATCCCGAAGAACTTGAAAAATAGCTGACTTGCAAAAGTAAATTCAAGTTTGAAGAAGTAAATTCCAGATAGAGCAGTACGATATGGAATTTACTTTTGCAAACTTTCGGTAAAAGTATTTACAAACACCAAAAACGTGATAAAATGCAAAATAAAAGAAGCGAATCGAGCTAAAGGGCAAAAAACTCCCAGAGGTGAAAATGCCGTTTGTCGCTTTGCAAAGGTAAATTCCACCCCTAAGAGTATTCGTTATTGAGTCTGAAATGCAGGGATAATTTGGTAGATTACTTCCTCAGCAGCTTCGGAGACAGAACGATGTCGTTCGGTTCGATTTCACGGATATTGAGTAAACGCAAAAGTTCATCGCCGTAGAGGAAGCTGAACATCTGGTATGCCGACCGGTTGTTCAGCTTTTCTCTTTTGTACGAATTGATATGAGAAAGCATAAGGTCAATATCCTCCTGCTGGAGATTATCCAAACTGGTTCCTTTCGGTATAACACGACGGATAAGCTCGTGTGCTACCTCGATTTCTCCCTTCTGATAGGGAGCGCTGGGATCACAATAAAATACAAGACAACGCTGCTCACCGTACTGGTCGCACTCAATAGCTGTGGGATCGCTGAATTCAGAGCCGCGATCTGTGAGTATCGTTGTGAACATCCTGCTGAACATATCGCGACCGAGTTTATCGTCGAGGTCGTTGATGATATTCAATACAGAACGTGCAGTGTTGTTGTCACGCAGAAAAGCAAGTAACAAATTCGACGTAGGAAAAAGCATTGTCAAAAGCACCTTTCCGCCTTTTCTTCCGATAACGGAATCCATCTGCACAGTAGCAACTCCGGGATTATCGCAAATAAATCTGCTATAATCATCGAAAG
>JAZRYQ010000134.1:0-13308 GCA_045600805.1 Candidatus Alloscillospira sp.
CCCAGGTGTGACCGGTCGCAGCGACATAGGTGTCAACTTCAACGTGATGGCAGTCAATGCAGGTGTGCGTTGTGTAGCCGCGTTCTGTGCATGTCGGGGGCGTTACAACGCTGCTGTAATTGTGCGCAAGCTTTGTATGCTCTGCTGTCACGTTGTCCTTGTGGTTGCACTCAGAGCATACGCGTGTCTTAGTACCGTCATGTTCACATGTCGCGTCGTTGTTGTAGACGTATTCGCCGTAGCTGTGTACGTGCTCTGTCGGTACGAAATCGGGATTGTCAACGATATTCTGTTCATCGGAGCCGTATGTGATTTCGAGAGCCTTGCCGCAGTGCGAGCAGGGAATGAACACGGTGACTGTGGATAAATCGTCAGCAAGTGTGAACTGTGCGTTTTCCTTGTCAAAGTCATGCTCGATCGTCCATGCGATCTCCTTGTCGGCGTATGTGCCGTCGCTCCATACATAACCGTCATTGAGCGTCAGAACGGCTGTATATTCACCTGCTGTCTGTGCAATGCCGCCTGTAATTGTGTAAGCTTCGTTTTCTTCAACGCCGTACTGGTCGTAGTTTTTGCAGGTGAGACCTTCCACTGCTGCGGGAATTTCAACCGGTACGTCAACTTTGGAAACAGAAGGTACAAGCGCCATGACAGCGGCAGTCTTCTGAGCAGCGCCTGACGGATCGGGGTGCGTACCGAAGCCGCGCAGACCGATGAAACGAACGCAGATGTGTAAAAGTGCATGAGCTGTGTCTCCGGCATTGTCATAGTCCATGAGAGCCGCCGCGGCAATGTCGATGATGTTTCCGCCGCCGCCGAGTGCGGCAAAAAGGTCGCCGAGGTTGATGTCGGTTTCACCGGCAGCCTTTACAAGTGCCTGGCGGATCACTTCAAAACCGGATACGACAGCAAAATATGAGTTTGCGGGAGCTGTGCAGAGTGCATCGAGAGATGAATAATTGCCGCCGGCAATTGCCATAAGGTTTGTAAGACCGATGCTGCTGATATCGAAGCTGAACGCTGAAATCGAGTTGTTTGCATAGGCAAATTTAACATCGTTTGCTGTGACGACACCGTTTGTCGCGCAGTTGGTTTTGATACCGTCGATGATTTTTGCAGAGACATAAGCTGCAATCTCCTGCATCTGCTGAGCCGAGAGAACACCCTGTACCATGCTGTTTGACTGGAGCGTTGTGTAAACATTTGTGTAAGCGACCTGCTGGATACCGCCCAGAAGTGCGGTGCTTATCGTGCCTGTGAGGTCGCCGCCGCCGACGTTGTCATTGAGCTTATATGCAAGGTCAATGATCCTGCCGAGTGTGCCGTGATTTACATTTGCGTAATCACCTACCGGGTCGCCGGAGAAATTCTTTATCTCGTCAACAAAAATCGAAATATCCGCCATGTCCGCAAATCTGACATTTTCCGCATACGGATTCTTGGCGATCGCGTCATCGTCTGCTCTGAGGAATTTGCTTACCTCATTGAGAACGGTGCCCCATGCCATGTCAAACGGGAAGGATTTCGGCGTTACGCCGTCATCCTCTGTGCCGAGTATCGCTTTCATGCCGGTCATGCCGTTGTAAAGACCGTTGACAATGATCATTGCATCGGGATTTGCGTCGTAGATATAATCAAGGGATTCAACATAGTTGAGCATGACGCAGCCGAAGCTGTATGTCATTGTTTCGATCACGTCGAAGAGAACATATGCTGTATTGTCAATGTTTTTAATGGCAAGAGCGAGCTGCTGCTGCAAATACTTTGCTGTTGCGGCGTCGGGAATAGAGTCAATATATGTGAGAAGGTCGTACATACCCGTGCAGCCGGGAATGCTTGCCTGCTGTGCAAAGCCAATAGCGATCTGGTCATATGCCGCATTCATAAGAAGGAGAGTGCTGACTTCGCTTTCGCGGAGCTTCGGAGCAACGGTATTGTCAAATTTCGCTGTAAGCTCTGCTTTGATATCGACAAGAGTTTCTTCATAGGCGCCTGCATAAACCTGCTGCATATCGATATCCTTTAAAAGACGCTGGCAGACGTATGTACCGAAGTTGTTCATGCCGAGGTCGATCGTAATGATATCGGCGTTTTCAACGGCGTCTGAAAAAGCCTCATACAGCGTTGACGCATCCGGATCGCCGAGATAGGAGATGCCGGCTGCTTTTGCGGCTAAATAGTCGCTTTCAAACGAGTCTATATGGCTTGCGCCGAAAGCATCCACCACGCCGAGATTTGCGCCTTCGTTGAAGCACTTATCAAGAATGTAGCGCAGCTCGTTTGTGCGCATACCGTTCAGACAGAACTGCGCAAAGGTAACATGATCTGCGCCGTAAATGTTTACGAGATGATCGTAAAGCTCTACGGGATAGCAGTCGTTACCGGCATTTGAGCCGATGCCGCATTTTTCGTCCACATAGCCGTCAAGAAAATAGCCGTTTGAAGTGGAGTCACCGATTGAAAGAAGAGTGACATCCGAGCCTTTCGGGGGAAGCTCCCATGCTTCTGTGTTGCTGCCGCTTGCCGCTAAAGCAGGTACTGCGGAAAAACACATGACCAGCACGAGAAGAAATGCCGTGATTTTGAAAAATTTCCTTTTCATTTTTGTTCCTTCCTTTTATTTAATTTTTTAATATTTATAATTGTAATACTGCGTCTGCAGTGTGCGCACATCATTTTTTGCTGAATTTGTTATCGGAATGGCGTCGACAAAAACAAATCCTGCGGGCTGACTTCGTTTTTCAATATTTTCAATGCAGAGCTGTTTTAATTCGGAAATGATTTTCTCTTTCGGATTCTGACAGGCATTGTCAAGCTCGATTACGGCGAGCGGAAGCTCCCCCTGTACGTGCGAGGTGTCTTTTACGGGTATTACCGCGCAGTTTGAAACGCTTTCATGCTGCATGATCGCGCGCTCGATCTGGAGAGGATAGGATTTGTGCGCGTCAAAGCGAACGATCGTCCGCTTGATGCGGCCGATTATGAAAAGAAAACCGTCTTCGTCTATATATCCGAGGTCTCCGCTGTGCACCCACAGCTTACCGTCCGGATGCCGCTTTAAAACATTTTTCGTTTCCTCGGGTTCGTCGAGATATTCCTTCATAAGCGTTTTGCCCGTGATGCAGATCTCACCGGGCTGCCCAAGCGGGAGCTCTTCAAATGTCCCGGGTTTGAATGCGGCAACCGTGACGGTGAGTGACGGTATGCCGGTACTGCCTTTTTTGTGTACGTTCATAAAGCCGAATGAAACGGCGCTGGATGCCTCGCTCATACCGTAGCCCTGCGCGACCGGGTACGGGATATTGTGCGCGATGCGAAAAGCGTCCAGCTTGTCCTCCAGTGCGTCGTTTGCGGAATCCCCTCCGGCAGCCATCGTGTTTATGAATGACAGATCCATATTGCGCATTTTTTTGGATGTTATCAGCTTTTCGTAAAACACCGGAACACCGATTATGTGGTTGGGCTTGAACTTCGCGACAAGGGAAGCAAATTCGTTTACATCAAATTTCGGTATCAGAATATCGGTAAAGCTCAGGCAGAGCGCCATGTGTACCCCGACGGCTATACCATATGATACGCCGACGGGAAGAAAATTGAGAAGCGATGTTCTGTCGGGAATATTGTCGAGAACCATCGCCATGAAATTAAAGGCGATTGCATTGAGATTGTCATTTGTAAGCACGACGCCTTTGGAAACGCCGGTCGTTCCGCCGGTCCGCGTTATGACGGCAGGCATGTCAGGTTCATAGACTGCTTCCTCGTATTTTTTGCCGATACCGCGCTTTGAAAATTCGAGATCCGATATAATGCGCTTGCCGTCATAAGGAATTTTATATTTCGGATTCGCGGTGTCAAACAGAATGCGTTTTATGGGCTTTAATGAGGAAGAGGGCTTCTGGCATATAACAAGGCGAAGCGCGAGAGCGTCAAGCTTGTCTTCAACAGAAGAAAAACATTGCTCAAGAGTTACAAGAACGTCGGATTTTGCCTTGCGGATGAACTCAGCGGTGTGTACGCGATCCGTGCGGACGTCTATGAAATTGCATACGGCGCCGAGCTTGTTCAAAGCATAAATCGTGTAATAAGTCTCGGGAATCGCAACGCTGAGTATGGTGACATAGTCGCCTTTTCGCACGCCGCTTTCATAAAATGCCGCAGCGTAAAGATCTATTTTTTCAAACATCTGGGAATAGGTTATGTCCGTTCCGTAGTAATGCAGTGCCGTCGCGTCTTCATGGTGTTTTTCGGCACACATTTTTCGTATCATCGTATACATCGTGCACTGCGGAAACGGAGCGTTCAGATATTTTTCGGGATAATATTTAAGCCACGGTTTGTCTATACTTGCGTAACGAATTGTATCGCCCATAGCATGCTCCTAAAATGAATAAAAATACAAAAAATCACAGAAATTGTATATTTTTCCTCAAAAAATAGATAATTTGATACTATTACTTGATAAATATAACACTATTTTCTTGCAAACACAATAGGAATTTTCAAAAAATTGCAATAAGTTACACAAATTCGCCTTCTCCAAAACCGGAAATACGGATTCCTGTTGCATGAATCGGTGAGGAGAGGTATAATCAGAACGAGGTGATAGAATTGAGCGATACAAAGCGGAAAACACATATTGCGCCGTACATGATCTGTGCCGCTGTACCGCTTGTGCTTCTCGGCGTTTTTTACGCGCTTTCCGGCAATCAAGAGATAATGGAGAGCATAGCAACGTGTTTTTCCTTGAAAGTCCTTCGTGCAATGGGCAGTTTTTTTTCAAGAATTCCCGTTTCGTTCATGGAGCTGTACATAGCCGTCGCCCTCGCGGGAATAGCGGTCTATCTCGTTTTGTTTACGGTTTTGCTTTTGAGATCAAAGAGAAAAGGGATAACGCTTTTAAAGCTTGTGCTGGTTTTGCTCACCGTGCTCGCCGTGATATGGAACTGCTTCTGCTGGTTATGGAATACAGGGTACAGCGGCTATTCCTTTGCGGAAAAATCGGGACTTGACGTTGACGGAATCACGACAGACGAATTATATTCTGTCTGCAAATATGCCGTGCACGAGGCAAATGTCCTGTCCCTGCTTGTCCCACGTGACGAAAACGGCATTTTCAATGGGAGTTTTGCGGATTTTTCGGGAGACAGAGCGTATATTTACGATCAGCTTATTGAGGAATTTCCGTGTCTTGAAGGGGAAACGACCGTGCCGAAGGGCGTTCATTTTTCGCGCATCATGAGCAGGCTCGGATTTACGGGCGTGTTTTTTCCGCTGACAGGGGAAACCTATATAAACACGGATTTCAGCGCGTGGGAAATGCCGATGACGATCGCGCATGAGATCGCGCATCAGAAGGGCGTTCACAAAGAGGACGAGTGCAATTTTCTCGGCGTTGCCGCCTGCTTGACGCAGGAGGATTTTTCATGGCAGTATTCAGGCTATGCGTCGGGGCTTATACACCTGATGAACGCACTGTACAAGGCGGATTATGACAAATGGCTTGCGCTTCGGCGCTCGTTTGAGCCGGGGCTTGCCCGTGACTGGGCGGCGAACAGCGAGTATTGGGCGCAATTTGAGGATTCGACGGTTGCAAAGGCGTCGGATAAGGTGTATGATTCATTTCTGAAAGTGAACAAACAGGAATCGGGCATAAAATCCTACGGAGAATGTGTGGATATGCTCGTAACATGGATGATGAGGAAGGGAATGGCGTCATGAGAAGAAAAGACAAGGAAATCACGGAATTTGAAAAAATCGTTGAGATCGCGCAGAAATGTGACTGCATAACGCTCGGCATCAATGACGGAAAAGTGCCGTATGTCGTGCCTGTTTCGTTTGGCACGGAGGTCGAAAACGGTAAGCTCGTGCTGTATTTTCACGGCGCGATGCAGGGCAAAAAATATGAGCTTTTAGAGAAGAATCCCGATGTTTTCGTAACGGGCAATTTCTGCGCCGGATATCGCGAAACGGAACGCGGCGGAATTTCCTGCAAATACGAAAGCTTTATGGCGCAGGGAACTGTTGAACGGATCTTTGATGAAAAAGCGCAGCGCGCGCTCGATTTGCTCACAGAGCATTGCGGTTTTTCCGCACGCCCCTGTCCTGATAAAGTGCTGCCGATAACCGCCGTGTACAGGCTCGTATGTGAAAACCTGACAGGTAAAAAGGACTAAAAAAACAGGCGCTCTGCAAAATGCAAGCTTTGCAGAGCGCCATAGTATTATATTTATTTTGCTGCGCCGTAATCTCTTTTTCCGAAAATACCGGTGCCGATGCGCACCATTGTACTGCCTTCGGCGATCGCCGCTTCAAAATCGCCGGTCATGCCCATTGACAGTGTGTCAAACTCTCTGCCGCACTTTTGCGCGTATGAATCGAAAATCTCACGCATTTTTGCAAAATACCGCCGCGCGGTGTCCGTGTCCGACACAGGCGGGATCGTCATCAATCCACGCAGACGTATATTTGCATCGTTCATAGCGGCATCGCACAGCCGGTCAAGAAGCGAAATATCCGCGCCTGTTTTGCTTTCTTCGCCGCCGATGTTGATTTCAAGCAGTATGTCCTGCGTTTTTGATCGTTTCGAGGCCTCTTTTGAAATCGCGGAAATGAGCCTCTCACTGTCAACGCTCTGAATGAGTACGGCTCTTAATACGGCGGCTTTCGCCTTGTTCGTCTGCAAATGGCCTATTACATGCGCAGGTTTTTCACAATATGCTCCGGCATCATATTTCTCGATAAGCTCCTGAACGTGGTTTTCGCCGAAAACGTCAACGGCAAGCTCGGCACAGGCGGCCACTTCTTCACATGTTCTCGTTTTGTCCGCCGCACAAAGCGTGATACCACCGCGTGTTCTGCCGGAGGCTTTTGCGGCGGTGGTGATTCTTTCGTTGATTTCCGCAGTGCGTGCAGTCAGCAGGCGCACATAATTCTCGTCCATGAAAACACTCTTTTCTAAATCAGAAATCCGCCGTTTACGCCGAGCACCTGACCGGTGACAAAATCGGCGCGGGCAAGATATAATGCGCTCTGAGCGACCTCGCGCGCCCTTCCGAGCCGTTCAAGCGGCGTTTCCGATGCAAGCTCGCGAAGCGTGTCCGAGGTGAGATTTTTGTTCATATCCGTGTCAATTACGCCAGGGGCAATGCAGTTTGCCGTTATGCCCGACGGCCCGAGCTCCTTTGCAAGCGATTTGATAAGACCGATGACCGCCGCTTTTGCTGCGGAATAAGCCGATTCGCACGATGCGCCCGTGATGCCCCACATGGATGTAACGGCAATGATCCTGCCGTATTTATTGTGTACCATGCCGTCATAACAGGCACGCACACAGTTGACAACGCCGCCGAAATCAACGTCAAAAACGCGCTTCCAATCCTTCTGCGTCATGTCACAGAACATTTTGTTCATGGAAATTCCGGCGTTTGCAATCAGAATATCCACGTTCCCGACGGCTTTTATCATCGCGTTCACGGCGTCTATATCGGCAACATCGGCACGTATCGCGCGGCAATGGAGCTTTTCGGCAAGCGCGAGCGCCTCACGCTCTGAATGGTTGTAGTTAATTACGACATCATAGCCGTTTTCGGAAAAAATCTCGGCGCACGCTTTGCCGATGCCGCGCGATGCGCCGGTGATCAATACAGTTGACATAATGTATAAACTCCCGATTACTGGATTCTGATAGCTTCAACGGCTTTGCATTTTCCCGTCAGTGAATCAATAGTAAAGACGGCGCCTTCGAGCTTGCATTTGCCGTTTGCCTGTTCATAGCGGCGCGGAGGATTGCCGAGAAACATGCTTATGGAAGATTCCGGCACAATACCGATCACGGAATCAAGCGGGCCTGTCATGCCAAGGTCGGTGATATAGCCCGTACCTTTCGAAAGTACATGCGCGTCCGATGTCTGTACATGCGTGTGCGTACCCCAGACAGCGGATACGCGCCCGTTAAGGTAATACCCCATCGCGAGCTTTTCACTCGTCGCCTCAGCGTGGAAATCGACGAGGATAATTTTTGCATCGGTAGATTTTATGATTTTATCAGCGGCGAAAAACGGGTTTTCCGGGCCGAAATTCATACTGCATCGTCCGATGAGATTCATAACACAGACAGGGCCGAATTTTGTGTCGATCTCGCATGAGCCCCAACCGGGGACCTGCGGAGCAAAATTCGCCGGACGGATCATATCGCGGTTATCGTCAAGATAGCGCTGTATCTCATATTTTGCCCATGCGTGATTCCCGAGCGTTATGACATCGGCTCCGGCTGAAAAAATGCTGTCCGCCTGCCGCGGCGTGATGCCCTTGCCGGAAGCGTTTTCACCGTTTACGACGGTAAAATCAATGCCGTAATGCGCTTTCAGTGTGCGAAGTCTGGACGAAAGAAAATCAAGCCCGACCGTTACAACGTCTCCGACTGCAAGAATGTTGATATCCATAAGCACACCTTCAGCTTTTTACAATATTTATCGCGTGGTTGACGTTTTCAATCGTCACTTCTGTGTATGAGCCGCCGCTCTCGCCGTCGCGCGTGAGGGCCACGGGCGTATCAAACGTGAATTTGACTTTTTTCGTGTGCAGCAGCACAATGCTGTCAGATGAAAAGCTCTTGTTCACGATATCCTGCACGATATTGCCGAAATCGACGATGGACAGCGGTTCACGGACTAAGATCACTTCAAAAAGGCCGTCATTTAAGCTGACCATAGACGGGGCAAGCTTGACGATACCGGCCACAGATGTCGAGTTCGCAGCGCAGCCGAAAACGAAGCTTCCCTCGACAACGCCGTCATCGTATTCACATATCGTGTGAACGGGTTTGATTTCCGGCAGATGCGCAAGTCCCTCAAAAATGTACGCCGTGTGACCGAACGTGTTTTTCAGTTTTTGTGATGTCATATATGACACGCTTGTGAATGCCCCGAATGCGGCAATGTATGTAAAGTATTTACCGTCATAATATCCCATATCCATCGGATACGGTGTGCCGTTGACGATGGATTTTGCCGCTTCGGAAGGAGAAGACGGAAGCTCCAGAGAGGTCGCCATATCGTTTGTCGAGCCGAGCGGAATGTAACCGAGCGTCGGTACGGTTTTGCTGTTCATAAGACCGTTTGCCGTGTCGCTGAGTGTTCCGTCACCGCCCATGGAGACAACGAGGTCAAAATCCTCCCCGTATGTGCGCGCAAAATCTGCAATCGTTCTTCCGTTTTCCGAGCCGGGTGTGAAGACCGTTACCATATAGCCTGCGTCATTAAAGCCTTTTACAACATCAAACAGCGCACCTTTAGCTGCACCCTTGCCCGAATACGGGTTAACAATGAGCATAAGCTTTTTCATGATGATCTCCTTATAACAATCGAAAGATTAAATTGATTCAGCCTTATTATATCAAATCACCTTGAATTTGTCAGCAGAAATATGGCGCTGATTGTGAATTTACTGTAAAATTTTGAAAACAACAAATAAAAAAAGCGCTGCGCAAAATTTTCATTTTGCAACGCGCCTTTTCGGTTTTATCGGATTTCTTTTTTCCTGGCACGATTTCTGCCCCAGAGGAATATGAGAAGACATGCCGCCGCTTCTATGATAACGGCAAATATCGTTCCCTCCACGCCGAAACCGACATTGTAGAACAAGCTGTCAGTTGCGCTTGCAGCATCGAGCTTAAAAATCGAGAACGGAACGACGAGGCCGCTGTTCGGCAGACCGAAGAGGATGTTCTGCGTGAAATTCCATGCCGTGTGTGCTGCAAAAGCGCACCATAGGCTGTCAAAATAATAAACCATCAGCGCGAATTGCAGGCCGCTCAGGAAAATGTCGATAAGCGCGATGATGCCGACACCGGGATTTCCTGCATGAAGCAGGCTGAAAAGCAGCGAGCTTACAAGAATGGAAACGGCCGGATTATATCGGTTTAAAAGCTTGCGGTAAAGATAGCATCTGCATATAAGTTCTTCGGCTGAGGACTGTATAAAAACGCTTACGAAGATCAGCAGAAGAGGCAGGGGCTTGAACGAATCGTAATACATGTATATATCGCCGTGAAGATAAGCAGCGAGAATGCACAGCCCGTTTGTGACAGCCCCTATCAAGAGTCCGAGAAGAAACATCGGGATGTTGTTTCCTTTTTCGGCTGTACCGATCGTCTTGTAAAGGAACCGGTTGTCCTTTTTGAGAAACCACAGCAGACATACAAGCCACATCCCTATGCAGAAAAGATACTGTGAAGCCGTTGCAAGAAGCGGGGAAAATTCAATGCCGTTTACGATACTGTACTCCGGGACAAGAGCGGATAGCGCTGCATCTGCTCCGTATACGATCCCGATCGGCAGATAAACCAGAATCATGCCCAATATCTGACCGACTAAGACAAGAAGAAAAGCGGCAAGCATATAAAACACAAAATTGTCCGTGAATTTGTGCCTCGGCTTTTTGGAAGCCACGGTGCCCGAGCCTTCGTTTTCTATTTCGGCAAAACGCTCGGTTATGTAATTGTTATCCTCCATTTATGCCCCTTTCAGATAAATGAGATGTTTGTCAGAGCATCCTCTTTCCGTTTTAAAGCCATACCCGTGTCTGTTCCGTGACCTACCGCAACGGCTAAAACAAAATCGTAATCCTCCGGCATTTTCAGAAAATCGTGCTTCCAGAAGTTTGATTCATTCGAGAACATATATTCGCGGATGATCCCGAGAAGGATAGACGATAAGCCGAGAGAATGGGCGGCAAGATGAATGTTCTCCGCGGCAATGGCGGCATTTACGTCACGCCAGCGGTCATCATGCTGACCGAAAAGAAAAATAACGCACGGCGCATTGTAATAAAAACCGTTTGACATCCATTTTGACGGCTTGTCCGTAAAGCGCATCACATCGTTCTGCAGTTCGGATAAAACCTGTTTTTCGCGGATAACGCCGAATTTCGTGCTTTGCGAGTTCCTGCCGGACGGCGCCCAGAGACCGCACTGCAAAAGCGTGTACAGTTCTTGATTTGTGATCTCCTCGTCCGTGTAACCACGGATGCTCCGACGCTCCATGATCGCGCTTGTGACTTCGTTTTTGATGAATTCCATACAATCATCCCCTATATCATATTCCGTTGAGTATCAGAAAGTTTGACCAGTCCTTGTACAGATCCGCATACGGATGAACGCCGTCCCATGTGTATTCGGATAAAAGATACCCGTTTGAATCGGTGAACAGCGGATTGACATCAAGGAAGAAAACATTTTCGCCGTCTTTGAATTCGGACAGCATATTGTTGACGGCGGTTATATTGCTGAGCGTTACATACTGGCTACTGTTTGAAAATGACTGACTGATGGAGAGGTTTGCCATGACGATTATTTTTGCATCCGGCACTGTCTCCCGCAGATATGTAATGAGCTCACTGTATTTATCACGCAGTGACTCGATCCCGTATCCGCATTCGTTTATGCCGAGCATGAGATAAATTTTGCCGTAGGATTTTGATGCCAGCACATCGGAAAGATATGAGCCGCCGTAACCGGTGTCGGAGCCGGTCGTCGAGCGGGCACCGAAAACGGACATGCCGACGCTTGCAAAATAATCGGCTTCCCCGATAGGTGCGTAAAGATAAAGACCGACCGTGCGGGAGTCACCGATGAAAAGCGCATCGTCAAAATAGGAAGCATCGACTTCATGCGGCTTTGCCGGCTCTTTCGGAAGCGGCGGAAGCTTCGGTATGAGTGCGTCAAGCTTATTTTCATGCGCCGATTCCTGTGCAGCCTGCTCCTGCTGTTTTTCGTCAAGCAGAGCATCCTCCTTGCGCTGCGTGCGCTCAAGAAGCTGCTCGTCCTGCAGTGCCGCGAGAGGCAGGGAAACGGACGGCATATCCTGCGCTATCGGATTTTCCGCGGAAACCGTGCGCTTTAAAACAAATCCGACGATCCCGAGAACGGAAGCGACGATCACGATTGACAAAAGAAGTGTATAAACCGATTTGACTTTTTTACGTTTCATTTGAATCCTCCGCACGCGATTATGCGCGCTATGCTTAGAAATTAAAATACATAAACGGATCGTTCTTTCCGACTGACAGGAAGAAGATGCTCAGCCAGAAAGCGATAAACAGGATGATCGAGCCTGCCGGTGTGGAGCGTATCTTTTCCCACAGCTTTGCAGGGCCGGGCAGACAGAGGATGACTCCCGCGATGAGCCAGCCGATGTACTGTTTGCCGTAAACAAGCCAGTCTTTGGCGAGAATGACCGATTCCTTCGGGTATATATGGAAAAGACGACCGAAGAAAACAAACAGTGCGCTTACATCGGTAACGGCGAAAAACGTCCATGAAAGCAGAATCGCAAATATCATATAAACATGCATTGCGGGGCTTTTTGCTTTGTCAAGTCCTGTGCCCTTTTCAAATGCGATCAAGAGGAAGAGGAAAAGCCCCCACAAAAGGAAATTCAGCGTGCTTCCATGCCACAGACCAGTCAGGAGCCAGACAATAAGCAGATTAAAATATCGGTGCTTTCTGTTTCCGCCGAGCGGAATGTACACATTGTCACGGAACCATGCGCCGAGCGTGATATGCCATCTGCGCCAGAAATCCGTCATGCTTTTTGCGGCGTACGGATGACGGAAATTCTCGGGCAGCGTTATGCCGAGCATATGGCCGATACCGATCGCCATGAGAGAATAGCCGTAAAAATCAAAATAGAGCTGCAGGGAATACGCGATGATCCCAAGCCACGCAAGCGGCGTTGAAACACATGAAAAGCCGAGCGTTTTGACCTGTGACCACAAACCGCCGATCCGGTCTGCGAGCAGTACCTTCAGCGCGAGACCTAAAATAAGCTCTCTCAATCCGTTGTCAAATTCAACGAAGGTAAGACGGTGCTGATTTGCAAGATCGCCCTGAATATCGGAATAGCGCGCGATCGGACCGGAAATAAGCTTCGGGAACATCAGCGTACCCGAAGAAAAGCGAAGCAGATTTGTCTCGGGCTCTTCCTGTTCACGGTATACGCCTATCATATAACCGGTGATCTGAAAAACATAGAAGCTCAGGCCTGCCGGCGCAAGCAGCGGGACATCTGCAAAAAGCCCCGCGTATTTGAATATTATAAGAATACCGAAGTCGATTACAAGGCAAATCAGCAGAAACAGCTTTGCGATGTATTTATTCGCGCGACAGATAATACCGAATAAATACGCCATCATCGTAAAAACGACGGGAAGAAGCAGAAGCCAGATGTTTTTAACATGAAACCAGTAAAAAACAAGGCTTCCAATCAAAATGAACACGTTTCGGAACTTCGGAGGCAAAAGATGATATAG
>JAZRYQ010000135.1:0-2911 GCA_045600805.1 Candidatus Alloscillospira sp.
ATGAAAGCTTTTCTGCAATAAAAAACCGCCGCAAAATGCGGCGGAAAAGACTTGATAATGTGTATATCACATAATGAGGTCGTACAGGGCGCGCTTGTAGTAGTTTGCTTCGACCGTACTGAAAAATGCGTCAATATTGTCAAGATCCGTATCGGGCGGAATATCGCAGCCCGAGGATATCAGGAAATTGTCATAGTCCATACATTCAAAGAGCAGCTTTTGCGTTGCAAGACGGACACCGCGCGGATTCATGCCGTTGAACACGCTGGAGGGGCTTACATTTCCCATAACAAGCTTGTCCTTCGGGAAATTGTCAAGAATGTTTTTAATGCTCACATGGTCGCCGAAATGATAGGCGTGACAGCCTGTTGCCAGTACCTGCGGTAAAAGGCGTTCCACAGCGCTGCCGCAGTTGTGATAGATTATAAGGAAGTTTGTCTCCTGAAGCTCATCGACTATTTCACGGACATAATCGGTCGAAAACTCCTGCATGAGGTCAGGAGAGAGGATTCCCGCCAAAGGCTCGGCAAGGATCACGCCGTTTGCGCCGACGTGCTTGTATTCGCGGATATACGCTTTGATAAAATCGGTAGCCTTGCGCAGAACTTTATGAACTGTGTCGGGGTCCTCGTAACACATCAGCATGATGTCATTTACGTTTATCAGTCTTCCGGCAAGAGAATACGGCCCGATGCAGTTTGCAAAAACAGGACGGTCATTGATAAGCCTCAGCGCCTTGACGATGCCTTCAATGCAGATACCCGTTCTGCCGGCACCGATCTCGGGAACCTTGAGATTCTCCGCGTCCTCTTCGGAATCAATAAGCTTACCGATGATCGTCGGTATCTCGTCAACACCATAGACAGTATGTGCGCCGAAGGCTTCCGCCTCGACGGAAAGATCCATATAGCTTGTCGCTGCGGGCATTTTGTAACGGTCAGCGATAAGACGCATTCCCATTGCCTGCCACGCGCTGTTCGTAACAAGCTCTTTTACGGGAATGTACATAAGCTGTACAGCAGGATAGGTCAGAAGCGGAAAAGGCTTCTTGTTTCGCTCGTGTATTATCTGGTCAAGCCATGTCATCATATTCATGGACAAATACCTCCGTATTTCTTTGATATGTTCATCGTACATGAGTTTATCCATGTTTTCAATAGATTTTTCCCGATATAGGTCATAATTACACATTCTTATTTTCATTTTACAAATTGAAAATCAGGTCAGAAAGTTTCAGTCAACTGCGAATTGGAGGAATCAGCATGGCAAAAGGAAGCTTTAAAGCATTTTTGAAAAAGAAAGATATTGAGATTTCAGCGAAAAGATACGGAATAGATGCGCTTGGCGCGATGGCGCAGGGGCTGTTCGCGTCCCTTCTCATGGGAACGATAATATCCACGCTCGGCTCACAGCTCGGTATTGCGTTCCTCGTGACGATCGGCAATTTCGCAAAATCGACATATGTCGTCGGCGCAGCCATGGCATGCGCGATCGCATACGCATTGAAAGCACCGCCGCTTGTTGTGTTTTCCGTGATAACCGTCGGAGCTGCTACAAATGAACTCGGCGGAGCGGGCGGCCCGCTTGCGGTGCTTGTTACGACCGTTATCGCCGCCGAATTCGGCAAAGCGGTTTCCAAAGAAACGAAAATCGATATTCTGGTGACACCGTTTGTGACGATATTCGTCGGTGTCGGGCTTGCCATGCTTTGTGCGCCGTATATCGGCATCGGCGCAAATTACGTCGGCAATCTTATTATGTGGGCAACAGAGCTTCACCCGTTCTTTATGGGTATAATCGTCTCCGTCGTTGTCGGCATTGCGCTCACACTTCCCATCTCAAGCGCCGCGATTTGTCACGCACTCGGACTTGTCGGACTTGCGGGCGGGGCGGCCGTTGCAGGCTGCTGCGCGCAGATGGTCGGCTTTGCCGTGATGTCATTTCGTGAAAACCGTTGGGGCGGGCTTGTTTCTCAGGGAATCGGAACGAGTATGCTGCAAATAGGCAATATAGTCAAAAACCCGAAGATATGGATAGCGCCTACGCTTACGGCAGCCATAACAGGTCCGGTAGCGACCTGCATTTTCCGGATGGAAATGAACGGTGCACCGGTGTCATCCGGAATGGGTACCTGCGGTATGGTGGGCCCTATCGGTGTGTATACCGGATGGATCAATGATATTGCCGCCGGAAGCAGAGCTGCGATAACGGCAAAGGACTGGATAGGCCTTCTCCTTGTGTGCATCTTGCTTCCTGCTGTCATTTGCCCTATAATTAATCTCGGCTGCAGAAAGCTTGGATGGGTCAAAGACGGAGATATGAAGCTGTAATAAGCCGGAATAAAACAGATTGGAGAAAAACATGGGCTGCAAGCAATTGTTTACGTGGGAAAGTAAGGCAAAGAGAGAAGCCAGAAGAAAGGCCTACTATGCAAAGGTATATCCTATGGGTGCACCGCAGCAGGAATGGGAGAAAAGCACTCTGAAGGAGATATTTCCGAAGAATAAACATCCCGAAGACCTGATATTTGAACTGATTGTACTTCGCGAGGCACTGATGAATGCACAGCTTGATACTGCAGATGAGGACTATATGCCTGAATCCGAAGGAGTTGCGAGATGGAAGAAATCCCGGATGACTAACTTCCTCAAGGACGAAGAGCGGGCAGTCGTTATGTCTATGGCATATC
Source organism: Candidatus Alloscillospira sp. (assembly GCA_045600805.1). Taxonomy (GTDB): domain Bacteria; phylum Bacillota; class Clostridia; order Oscillospirales; family Oscillospiraceae; genus Alloscillospira. Next base: position 2,690 of record JAZRYQ010000135.1, read on the forward strand.
TGGAAATTCAGGCGACCTGTATGGAAGAACTCCCGGAAGCACAGCAGATAGTGGAAAATGCGGAGCAGTACAAGACTAAAAAGTAAGATAAAGAAAAGCCTTGCAAAGCGAGGCCTTTTTTGATAAAATGTCAATTCGTGACATATTAACTTATCCTTGCTCGGACGTGCAGTCCGGGCCGGAAGACCGTAAGGAGGTAGTAACAGATGACGAGCAAATATG
>JAZRYQ010000136.1:0-2199 GCA_045600805.1 Candidatus Alloscillospira sp.
GATAACGATATCCTCGCGTATGAGCCTGAAAGAAGCGGATAGAGGAATATTCTTATCTGATGCGGATACTGTGCGGGAGCTTGAAAAAAGCGCGTCAGACAAGCTTGCAGAGCTTGCGCAGACGGCTGTTTCATACGCGCAGGAGGAGAGATGCGAAATTTTCGGTATCGGGAAAAAACTCGAGATGAAGGACAGCGGGAATTTCGGGAAAATCAAAGACGATTGGAACGAAATATTCTCAGAGCTTGCAATCATGATCAAAGGTGATGTCACGCTTTCCGGCACCTATGATATCGAAAACGCACTTGATATTTACGGAGCTTAATTATGAGTAACAATTTTGACGGCATTACAGCAAAGCAGCTTGACGCGCTTGTGTTTGTCAGTATACTTTCCCCGATGATCCGTCTGTTTCCGAAAAGCGCCGTGTCGCTCGGCGGCTTTGTAACGTGGCTGTCGCCGCTTTTCGCGCTGCCTGCGTCAATACCGATGGTATTTGCCATCAATCGGCTGATGCAAAAGCAGAAAGCGGGGACAAACCTTTCCGACGCGATAAAATGCACTCTCGGGGAAGCGCCCGGGAAATTCGTCCTGCTTGTCACCGGCATATGGCTGACGGTTTATCTCGGGGTGATCCTGCGCTCAAGCGCCGGAAGACTGACGGCGAACATATATCCGAACGGAAATATCTGGATGTTTGCCGGAACGATTATCGCAGTTTCCGCTATAATGGCTTTGGGAAAGAAAAAAAGTCTCGGCAGAATGGCGGAAATTTATATGCCGCTTGCCGTTGTTGTGATCGCCGCGGTACTTCTGATGTCGCTCGGAGATTTTAAGGCGGAAAATATCCTGCCCGTAACGCTCAGTGACGCAGACGATATAATGCTCGGAGCGCTGCCGATGTTGAATGTCGTGACGGCAAACGTGTATTTCATGTTTCTGCTTGATAAAAAAGACGGTGAACGCGCCTGCCGTTTTCGTCGTGTGGTATATGCGGTCGTTCTCCTTACCGCGATCATGACGCTTACCGTCGGGACGCTGTCGGCAGGAATAATCGAAAAAACACAGCATCCGTTTTTTATCATGATCCGCAATCTTGATATGCTCGGAATGATCGAGCGTATCGAAGCCGTTGTCATAGTTTTATGGGTGATCACCGATGTCGTGTATTTTGCGTCGATTCTGAAAACGATCGCCACGGTGCTTGAAGCGTCTGTAAAAATAAAGAAAAAGACGTCGATACTCGCAGCGGCGGTATCCGGCGGGATAATATCCGTATTCTGTATCAGAAGCTCGTTTGTGCTCGAGAAGATCTCCGAAAAAGCAGTGCCGATCATCAATATGGGAATCATAGGGCTTATCTTGATTTTGCCGCTGATCATAGGGCTTTTCAGAAAGAAAATTTAAAAATTTTCAGGCTGAGAATACACGCCGTTGTATGGAGATATAATACGTGTAAATATATATAGTATATTACAGGTTAAGGGAAAAAAAGAAAGGAAAAAAGGTGAAAAAAATAGCTTGACAGGGAGGATAAAGCGTGGTATATTAACGAAGCGCTCGGGAGAGCGGGATAAAAAAACGGAGTTAAGCGAAAAAAGTTCGGGAGAACGAAAAAATAGCTTGACAAAGGGACGAAGATGTGTTAATCTTAAATTCCGCTGAGCCGAGAGGCGCGAGCGACTGTACCTTGAAAATTAAACAATGAGAACAAAGAGCGCACCAGAAAAAAGGGACTTCGTAGTTCAAAAAGTGAACTACACAATTCTATTTGAGTAGCTAAGAAAAAGCTGACAATAAAACGATTTTAATACTGCATTGACAGATTAAGATACCATTTATTGAGAGTTTGATCCTGGCTCAGGACGAACGCTGGCGGCGTGCCTAACACATGCAAGTCGAACGGGACTTACTGGAATGAGACTTCGGTCAAAGGAAAGTAAGTTTAGTGGCGGACGGGTGAGTAACGCGTGAGCAACCTGCCTTTCAGAGGGGGACAACAGTTGGAAACGACTGCTAATACCGCATAATACATTTTAAGGGCATCCTTGAAATGTCAAAGATTTATCGCTGAAAGATGGGCTCGCGTCTGATTAGTTAGTTGGTGGGGTAACGGCCTACCAAGACAGCGATCAGTAGCCGGACTGAGAGGTTGAACGGCCACATTGGGACTGAGATACGGCCCAGACTCCTACGGGA
>JAZRYQ010000137.1:0-5333 GCA_045600805.1 Candidatus Alloscillospira sp.
GATTTTGAAGAAGCCGCGCTTTTGCGCGACGAGGAAAAGCAGCTTGAAGAAACGCTTGTCAATGCAAAGCGCTGCTGGGACAAGGTAAAAGGCGATGTACAGCGCAAGGTAACGGAAGCGGATATCGCGGCTGTTGTATCCGGTTGGACGGGAATACCGGTCACAAGTATTACGGAAGATGAAGGACAGCGCCTGCTCAAAATGGAGGAAATACTCCACAAAAGAGTAATAGGACAGGATGAGGCGGTCACCGCCGTAGCAAAGGCGATACGCCGCGGAAGAGTGGGACTGAAGGATCCGAAAAGACCGATCGGCTCGTTTTTGTTCCTCGGGCCTACCGGCGTCGGAAAAACCGAGCTTTGCAAGGCACTTGCCGAGGCAATGTTCGGCAATGAAAACGCGATGATCAGAATTGATATGTCCGAATACATGGAAAAGCACACGGTCTCCAAGCTCATCGGCTCACCGCCGGGATATGTCGGCTTTGAAGAGGGCGGTCAGCTTACCGAAAAGGTGAGACGCAAGCCGTATTCCGTAGTTCTGTTTGATGAGATAGAAAAAGCGCATGAGGATGTTTTCAATATCATGCTTCAAATCATGGATGACGGTATTCTGACCGATTCGCAGGGAAGGCACGTTGATTTCAAAAATGCGATCATCGTCATGACGTCAAATGTCGGAGCGCGCAATCTGACCGAAAGACACAAAAAGCTCGGCTTTGCCGCGGAAGAGGAAAGCGCCGATTATACGCACATCAAAGAACTCGTGAACGAGGATCTGAAACGCACCTTCAAGCCTGAATTTTTAAACAGAATTGACGAAACGGTCGTATTTCACCGTCTTACCAAAGAGGATATACGCCGCATAAGCGAAAATATGCTGTCAACGGTCAGGGCTCGTATGGAAACCATGGGGATAACGCTGTCGGCAGACGATGAAGCGCTTGATATGATTTCCGAGAGCGGATTTGACCCGATATACGGCGCAAGACCGTTAAGACGCGCCATACAAAGCGCCGTCGAGGATACGGCCGCCGAGCGCATACTGGACGGAAGCATCAAAGCAGGTGATGCGGTCTGTGTAGTCGTAAAAGACGGAAAAATCGATATAGTAAAGAAATCTGACTGAAAAGCAGGGCGTAATGCCCTGCTTTTTGTGTCGCAAGGGCATCTTCCCGAATAGTATGTAACGGTAAAAAACATTTGGGGAGATGGTACGGCTTGTTCGGACTTGACAGGCTTGCAAAGGACAGAAGCGCAGTTGTTGAAACGGTACTTCCGTCTGATAATATGGCAAAACGTTTTTATGATTTAGGGATCGTTAAGAACACGAAAATCAAATGTGTCGGGTTTAATCCGGGCGGTAATATGGGAATGTATGAATTCCGCGGTACGGTCATAGCGATTAGAAAATCGGACAGTGCCGGAATAATCGTGCGGGAGGCGCAGAATGGGTAATATCACCGTCGGCCTTGCCGGAAACCCGAATGTGGGTAAAAGCACGGTTTTCAACGCCCTTACGGGGCTTCACCAGCACACGGGAAACTGGCCGGGAAAAACAGTGGGCAGCGCAAGCGGCGTGTTCAGCACGGAAAATCATACCTATACGATCGTGGATATACCCGGGACGTATTCTCTGAACGCACACTCGTCGGAGGAAGAGGTCGCAAGAGATTATATAAAATACGGAGGAGCGGATATGATCGTGATCGTTTGCGACGCGACCTGTTTAGAGCGAAACCTCTGCCTTGCCCTGCAGATAATGCGTGAAAGTGAAAATGTGATACTTTGCATAAACCTTATGGACGAAGCAAGGAAAAAGCATCTGACAATAGATATCGAAAAGCTTTCGGAAATGCTCGGCGTGCCGGTAATCGGCGTATCTGCCCGTAACGCGGGAACGCTCGAACCGCTGAAAAACACGCTTGACGCGCTGACTGACGGAGTTATATCGTCAAAACCAAACACATTTTCCGAAAATTTTGTTTATGAAGCGGAAAAAATCGCAAAGCTGGTTGTCAAAACAGACGGAAATCGCAAAAATCGAGACAGAAGCATCGACCGAATTCTGACATCGAAAAAATTCGGTTATCCTGCGATGCTTGCGCTTCTGGCACTCGTTTTCTGGCTCACCGCCGTCGGTGCAAACTATCCGTCACAGCTTTTGATGCGCGGCATGGCGGTCATGAAAGACGGATTATGGACAGTATTTGCAAAAGCAGGGATCAACGATGCCGTGACGGGGCTTTTGGTGAACGGACTGTTTTATGTGCCTGCGTGGGTCGTTTCCGTAATGCTCCCGCCGATGGCGATATTTTTCCCGCTGTTTACGCTTTTGGAGGATTCGGGATATCTGCCGAGGATCGCCTTCAATCTCGACAAGCCCTTCTGCGCTTGCAGAGCGTGCGGAAAACAGGCACTGACAATGTGTATGGGCTTCGGCTGTACGGCGGTAGGCGTGACAGGGTGCCGGATCATAGATTCACCGCGTGAAAGGCTCCTGGCGATCATTACGAACAGCCTTGTGCCCTGCAACGGAAAGCTGCCTGCGATGGCGACGGTCGCGTCCGTCTTTGTCACATGCTCATCGGGAGGAAATATCCTGACGGCGCTTGCTTTGACGCTCGTTATTCTCACCGGGATCTGCATGACATTCTGTGCAACGAAGATCCTGTCCGATACCGTGCTCAAAGGAGAGCCTACCTCGTTCACGATAGAAATGCCGCCATATCGCAGACCGCAGATCGGCGTTGTGATAATCCGGTCGATCCTTGACAGAACGGTTTTTGTTCTCACGCGTGCGATAAAGGCCGCAGCGCCGGCAGGCGTGATTTTATGGCTGCTTGCAAATATGCATATAAACGGTATCAGCATATTGAGCCATGCGGCGACGTTTTTGGAGCCTGTCGGGAGAATACTCGGTCTCGACGGCATAATCATAGCCGCGTTTTTGTTCGGCTTGCCCGCAAATGAAATCGTTTTGCCAATCGTGCTCATGGGGTATATGTCAGAGGGCGTTTTAGCCGAGATAGGGAGCAGTACACAGGTATTTTCCGTGCTTTCCGCAAACGGCTGGACTTGGAAAACCGCCGTATGCTTTTTGATGTTTTCCCTTTTTCACTGGCCGTGCGCCACAACGATCCAGACGATAAAAAAAGAAACGGGAAGTCTGAAATGGACTGCCGTTTCCGTTGCTGTTCCGATGATGATCGGATTTGTGCTCTGTTTTTTGCTGAATATGCTGTTCCGCATCATATAAAGTCCGTCTGCAAAGGGTTTTCCTTTGCAGACGATTCACTATATCCCTATATACCCTTTCAAGACCTTCAGCGTGTTGAAGACGCCGTCCATGTGGCTTCGCTCATAGCCGTGGCTTGCATAAACGCCGGAGCCGATCAGTCCGTGACGGATATCCCAGCCTGCCGAGAGCGTCGCTTCGACATCCGAGCCGTAATGCGGGTAGACATCGACGGCGTAATCGGCGTTTTCGGCTTTGGCAGCGTCAATAAGCTTGCCGACGACTTCATAGCTGTACGGACCGCCGGAATCCTTTGCACAGATCGAGACCTTGCGCTCTGTGCACATGAGTCCTTCACCGACACAGCCCATATCGACGCTTATCGCTTCGGTGACGCCGGACGGAACGCTGCCTGCGCCGCCGTGACCGACTTCTTCGTACACCGTGATATGCGCAAAAATACGTCTTGCGGGAGCGGCATTCGTGTCCGCCATATATTTTGCAAGCCCGAGCAGGATTCCGACAGAGAGCTTATCATCCAGAAAACGGCTTTTTATATAGCCCGATTCCGTGATCCTCACTCTCGGCTCAAAGCAGACGATATCCCCGACCTCAATGCCGAGCGCGCGGACGGATTCGGCAGAAGCAACATCCTCGTCAATGACGATCTCCGTCGTGTCAAAGCTGCGCTTTGCTTCGCTGTACTCACCGTTAACATGGACGGAGGCGTTGATGAGTTGGAGTGTGCCCTCATAAATTTTGCCGGAGCGCGTGTGGATGCGGACGTTTTCCGCCTCGCCGTTGTCGGCTTTCATGCCGCCGAGATTGGTAACGCGCAGTCTGCCGTTTGACTTGATCTCGGCGACCATCGCGCCGAGCGTATCGGTGTGCGCTTCAAGCAGGAGAGCGTCAAAATCATCTTCTCCGCCGAGACTGACCATGACGCCGCCTTTTCCGGTTATCCGGGCGTCAAAGCCGAGCGCTTCAAATTCGCGTTTTACCCAATCGGCAGCGTTTTTTGTAAATCCGGTCGGGCTGTCAATGTTTAAAAGCTCACATGTTTTTCCTGCTGCAAATTCAGCATATTTTCTGTCCATATTATGCCTCCTTACGATAAAACAGCGCGTATCACATCGTCAAGAGCGGGTATATCAAGCTCTTCTATTGTGCCGCTGTCAAATGCCTTGCAGATATCCGTATCAAGCGGAAGCTTTACGACGGTTTCTATTTCATATTTCGCGGCAAGCTCGGAGAGCATACCGTCCCCGAAAAGCTCGTGCGTTTTTCCGCAGTCCGGGCATTTGAAATACGCCATGTTTTCGACAAGCGCACAGACAGGAATGCCGAGCGCCTTTGCCATTTTCAGCGTTTTTTCCGTCATAAGCGATGCGATATCCTGCGGCGTCGTTATGACTATCGCGCCGTCGATCGGAAGATGACGCAATACGGACATAACGACCTCCCCGGTGCCGGACGGCATGTCGATGAGCATGATATCGACGTCTTCCCAAATGACCTCTGACCAGAATTTTTTGATGGTATTTTCAACGAGAGCTCCGCGCGCAAGCACGGGATCTGCCGGATTCGGTATAATGCTGTTCACGGACATGATCTGTGTTCCGTTTTCCGTTTCAAGCGGGAAAAAACCTCTCTCGTCAATGGCTGCTTTCGCCGTTACGCCGAATGCCGTCGGAATCGACGGACCTGTAATATCGGCGTCAAAAACTGCCGTGTATTTTCCACGGGACTGCATTCTCGCGGCACAGAGCGCGGTAATCGTCGATTTGCCGACGCCGCCCTTGCTGCCGGGCACGGCGAAAACTTTTCTGACCTCCGCCTGCGGGTGAAGCGGCTCGCGCGGCTGTTCATGACTTTCGCAGTCCGATGTGCATGTACTGCAATCATGTGTGCAATTATCGTCCATAATATTCTCCTTATCTGCCGATATCGCGCGCGATCGTAAATGCCGCGGATGTGGCGTTTGTGATGTTTTTCGCACTTACACAGTCACCGAGCATATAAAACTCGGGGGCGCAGAAATTGAGCGCAAGCGCGCTTTCACTCTGCGGATTCTGACCGACGGCGTAAATCACCGT
>JAZRYQ010000138.1:0-8232 GCA_045600805.1 Candidatus Alloscillospira sp.
CACCAAGTTGTCGATTACCACGAATTCCACAACGTCTCGATCCATTTTCCCTCGTTCTAACATCTTTCATCACCCATTTCTATTTTACCATATTTTCGCAAAAAAGTCTGCCTTTCGGCAGACCTTTTTCGACAAGCTGAACGGCTGAAAGCTTGCTTTCAGCCGTTATCGTTATTTATTTAAAATTATTTTTTCGATCGGCTTTGCCGTTATGAGCGCCGTCAGCACAGCGAGCGTCAGTATCAGCTCCGGCAGCATATATTGCCCGTTGTATAAAAGCGAATACAGATATACGCTCATGCCGTCTGCCCATTGTCCCCAAACGAAAATGCCTGTAATAAAATGACAGGCAAAGCGCAGGACGATAAGCGCAGCGCAAAGGCAGAGGACCTTACCCTTTGTCTTTCCGTGCGCAAGTCCCGCAAAGCCGAGCGCACCGAACGGAATGAGATAATCAAACAGGACACAAACCACAAGCGTCGCCGTCGTATAGCAATACGGAAAGACATTCCCCGACGCGATACTCTGCACAAGCTGGTATGCCGCAAAAATCCCCGACGAGGCAAGCCCCCATTTGACGCCGTGACGCACAGCGCATATCATCACAGGCAGCATGGACACGAATGTCACGCTCCCGCCGAGCGGCATACGAATGAGCTTTATAAAGCTGAACGCGATGCTCATCGCTATCATCACGGCACACTCACAAAGAATCTGTGTTTTTTTCATAAAAAAACAACCTCCCGATTGCCGCAGGGCGGCAAAGCGCGAGGCTTGCTCATCTCCCTACGGCGGCATTATCCGCATCAGGTCAAAGGGTTCGGAAAATCCATCTCAGCCTGCAAACGCAGACACCCCTGATATAATAATTCTGATTTTCTCTATTTCGATTAAATATTAATACGTCGTTATCTTCTTGTCAATATGTAAAATTTGTGATAAAATTCATTCAATACCATACATGGAGGAAAAAAGATGAACGAAATTCTTGTCCATGGAAATTCTCTTCCCGAAGCATATCACGCCTCGCTTATAGAGCTTGCTGTAAATGGTGAGCATACGCCGTGTCCCGATTACAACACAAATCAGAAGGAATGCGCGATGACGATCGTCGTTGAACATCCGCTTGCAGAGCCCATGATAAGCCGTCTTTTTATCGGAGGCTTCAAAGAGCTTGAGCAGTACCGCCGTGAAATGCTCGACGGCATCCTTGATTTTGAGATCGAGCGCGGCAACTGGGAATATACTTATCATGACCGCATGGCGCACTATAACACCCGTGACGGATACAAAGACCAGATAAAATTCGTCATTGATGATTTAAAACGCAACCCGTCCAGCCGCCGCGCCGTGATCGACATTCGTGACAATGCGCATGACCTCGGCTCAGACGATCCTGCTTGTTTGCAGCATATACAGTTTTTTATCAGAAATGACGTGCTTCACTGCAAGGTGCTTTTCCGCTCGAACGATGCCTGCAAAGCAACCTTTATGAATGCCTTTGCGCTGATCATGCTTCAAAAGCGCATTGCCGATGAGCTCGGCGTCCCTGTCGGAACATATACGCACAGGGCAAACAGCTTCCATTGCTATGAGCGCGATTACGCCATGCTTGACGGGTATGTGAAACGCATCCGATCATCCGACACAGACGAGGTAACATACGATTATGAGGACGTCTGGAAGCCGATGATGGACGCGGCCGCGCCGGAAATCGACGCAATGGTCGAGGAACTGAAAAACAGGTAAATTTTAAGGACTGTTCAGATACAGTCCTTAGTTTTATTTATTTGACAGAAATTCGTATGTAAACAGCGTTACATCAAGCATCATCGCGCCGCACATCGTTTTCGGCACGATTTTCTCAAGACCCGCCGGGCGTATCTCAATGCATCTTGTAAGCTTGTACTGATTAAAAAATCTGCTTTTATATTCGTCGTTGTCTCCGCCGTACATCGTGATAAAATCATTCGCAGCAAGATATGTTCCGCACAGATTCTGCTCACCGCCGTGAACACAGGAAATGACATCCGGCATTTGAAACTGCCTGTCTTTCAGCATACAGAGATTTGAAAACACGATCTCATAAGCGCATTTGTCTTCTTCAAGCATTTTGTGAATATTATCCCGCACGCTTTTGACAAGCTCGGAATGAAAATAGTCGATTTTTTTCGCTGTTGAAATTCCGAGCTGTTCCTGTTTTTTCGTATAAACGTCAAACACATATTTTGCAAAATCCGCGTGCGTCTTTGCTTTCTCGTTGCGCAGATATTTCACGTCAAGGTCCGATATCCGCACCCTGTCAAGCCCGTCGCTGTCCTTTAAATGCCGCGTCAGCATAAGCGTTCTGTCATGATCCTTTACGCAGTAGCTTTTTATGATTTCCTCCGTATGATCATCGCGTCGGGAGTGGGCTTCCACGCCGGCCATCATCATCGCAAGCGTATCGCCGCCGAAGCCCGTAATGCCGGCAAGCTTATAGGCCGAGCGCTGACCGTGCGCATCGTCGAGCCAGTCACTCATTCTTCCTGTATCGTGATAAGAGCACATCGTCAAAAGGATACGGGTATCCTCTTCGGAAAGGCCGTTTTCCATAGCCGCGACAGCGCCGTACAGCATTGTACGCTCTATGTGCCCTTCGCCGTGAACGGGACTTACAAAAAGCGCGCCGCGCAGAAGCTCATTCAGCGCTTTCTCAAAAATATCCCAGTACTTCCACGCTTGCAGCGCGTCAAATATTCCCTGATATTCTCCCCAGTTATTCTCCTGGATAAGTTCAATAAGCGGGCTAACCATAATCATCCTCGTTTCCCGCCCAGCTTTTTCGGCAAGCTTTTATCGGGCGTGACAAAAATCGTTTTATAATCTGTATAGGTCACCATGCCGGGCTTTGCGCCGTTCGGCTTTTTCACATATTTCACAAGCGTATAATCAACGGGAACATTCTTGCTGTCAGACGCTTTTGAATTCAGCGCCGCAAGGCAGGCCGCTTCCAGCAGCGTCGTTTCATCCGGTTCTCTGCCGAAAGTCGAGATAACAACGTGACTGCCGTGGATCTTCTGTGTGTGAAGCCACACGTCTGTTTTCGATGAGTTTTTGAGCGTCAGCGCATCGTTCTGTGTATTGTTCCGTCCGACTCTTATCTCGGCGCCCGTGGATGATATAAACCGCATAGGGGCAAATTTGACCGGCTTTCTGCCTTTTGTGTTTTTCTGCCGTTTCAGATACCCCGTCGCTTCAAGCTCGTCGCGTATTTCCGAAATATCCCGCTCTCCTTCGGCGCGCTCTATCTCTTCAAGCACACTGTTTAAATATTCAAGCTCGTTTTCACCCTTCACGATCTGCTCCGTCAGGTTTTTTTCGGCATTTTTCGCTTTCGCGTAATCTTTATAAAACTTTGCCGCATTCTGCTGTGGGGACTTTGCCGGGTCGAGCGGTATCTCACATTCTTTTCCGTCGGCAGAATAAAAATCCTGCGCCTTCAAAACCGTCATACCGCGCTTCATGGAATACATATTGGCAGACACGATATCGCCGTACTGCCGCAGACGTTCTCTGTTGTATGTTGACTTTAGCTCTTCACCTTGAAGCACAAGCTTTCTCGCCGTTCTGTCACGGGCGTTTTTGATCTGTTTTGTAAGGCTCTGCGTTCTTTGCTTCATGCGCTCATGGCGTGAACGCTTGTCATAAAACGTGTCCAAAAGCTCGGAAAATTCGGAATAAGTTTCGGCTTTCAATAAGTTTCCGTACTGCCGGATATTGAAACAGTAAAAATCTTCCGGCTTTCCGTCCTGCTCCGAGAGCATCACGGGCACAAAACGGCTGTTTTGTATCGCGTCTGTATAGGCCGAAAACGCGCATTTGAGATCGTCGTCATTTTCGGTCACCGAATCGGTCTCGCCGCAGGAGGCAAACGCGATCTCCCGTGCGGCAAGCGGGGATATCCCGCAGAATGTGTCAAGCAGCCATTTGTCACTGCGTTTTCCGACGGATAAAGCGAAATCGGCGTTTTCAAACAACGAAAGCTTATCCTGCCTCGGCGGTACAAGATACGTAAGCCCCGGCAGTACCTGCCTTTTTTCGCTCATCGTTATATCCACTCGTCTGAGGCAGTCAATGATCATATTATCCGAATCAAGCAGAATGATATTGGAATATTTTCCCATGAGCTCGCACACAAGCGTTTTTTTTACTCTGTCCCCGAGGGCATCCTGCGCATTCAGTATAAGCATCACGGCACGCTCATCCGGTATCTGCTCGATTCTCTCAACGACCGCCCCCGTCAGATGTTTTCTTAAAAGCATACAGAACATCGGCGGCGTCTGCGGATTTTCAAATTCGGCACGGGTAATATGAATTCTCGCATCGCCCGTTCCGGCAGAGATAAGAAGCTTAAACGAATCCTGTCTCGTGTGCATACTCAGGATGATCTCATCTCGCTCCGGCATCTGCACCTTGTCGATTTTTGCATCCGTCAGACTGCATATAAGCTCTTCCGTCACGGCTTTTAAGCATACTGAATCAAGAGGCATTATTCATCCTCCTTTATGATCACGGAAAACAGCTCGTTAATACGCTCGTGTTTTCCTTCGAGATAAAGTCTTCCGAAAAGCATTTCCAGTCCCGTCGCGGCATGATATTCCGCTAAGCTTGCAGCATGAGGAACAGAATTGACGCGCGTATTCCGCCCCCTGCGGTAAATAGCAAGCTCCTCCGCGCTCAATCGCGGCATAAGCTTTTCCATCGCTTCCGCCTGGGCAGGGGCTGCGACCATTTTTACCGTCAGTCTGTGAAGCTCGGAGGATCTTCCATGCCCTTGTCCGCACAGCCACGTGCGCACCAGAAGCTCATACACACAGTCTCCTATGTGGGCAAGTCCGAGATTAGACATCGCCGCAATGCTTTCTTCAGAGAATTTAACATTCAGATAATCCGTCAAAACGATTCCTCCGTGCGTATCAGAATAAAATAAGGGCGGGCAATATGCCCGCCCTGACAGGTCAGCTTATTTTGAATTGAAGATTTTGAAAATCTGGTCAAACGGGTCTTCTTCATTCGGGTCAACCGCGGCTTCTTTCTTCTCGGTTGCCTCTGTGAAAAGTCCTGCCTGCGCTGCCGGAGCAGCTTTTTCTTCTTTCGGTGCGTTGACCGGTCCTTCATCAAAACGGGTAGCAACCACTGTGACGCGGATCTCATCGTCCATCGTTTCGTCAAAGCTTGCGCCGAAGATGATGTTTGCATCCGGATGGGCTGCATCTGCAACAAGATTTGCGGCAGATTCAACATCGTCAAGACTAATATCCATAGAGCCGGTAATATTGATAAGCACGCCGCGTGCGCCGTTAATGGAAGTTTCCATAAGCGGGCTGGAGATCGCCATTCTGGCGGCATCCTCTGCTTTGCCCTTGCCGGCAGCATGACCTACGCCCATATGCGCATAGCCTGCATCCTTCATGATTGCCGTAACATCGGCAAAGTCAAGGTTGATAAATCCTGTGTTCTTAATAAGATCGGCAATGCTCGTAACAGCCTGTAGAAGAACTTCATCGGCGATTTCGAAAGCATTGGAGAATGAAAGCTTAACATCGGTCGCATGTTTCAGTCTGTCATTCGGGATGATAAGAAGTGAATCGACCTTGCCGAGAAGGTTTTTGATTCCTTCCTCAGCCTGTGCCATTCTGCGGCGTCCTTCAAATCCGAACGGTTTTGTTACGACACCGACCGTCAGGATTCCGGCTTCACGGGCTATATCCGCAATAACGGGAGCAGCACCGGTACCTGTACCGCCGCCCATACCGCAGGCGATAAACACCATGTCTGCATTCTCAATAGCCTTGGCAATATTGTTGCGGCTTTCCTCGGCGGCCTTCTTGCCTACCTCGGGGTTTGAGCCGGCGCCCTGACCATGAGTAAGCTTCTCACCGATCTGGACCTTCTGGTCAGCAACAGATACGGCGAGAGCCGGTTTATCTGTATTGACAGCTATAAGTTCGGCACTTTGATTACCGGTATGAACCATTCTGTTTACTACGTTGTTGCCTGCGCCACCTACGCCGACTACCTTAATTACAACAACATTGTCGGGACCCGATTCGAGTGAAAACGGCATATTATATTCCTCCTGTGTAATATTTGACGCGAAATCATCATTTTTCTTATTAATAAAGACAATCCCACATTTAAATTCAATATCAGTGATATTTTATTACTATTTTTCTTTTCAGTCAATAGTCAAGTATAACATAATTATAAATATTTTTTGAAATCAGCGTGTTTGTTATGCAAGCGGCGTAAAATAAGCCTCTCCGTCGCGTGATATGTCGATCGTTCCGATATCCTGCGGCTCAAGCTTGCCGAGTATTTCTGTGAGCCTTGCAAGCTTGTACTCAATTCTTTCCCCGCTGCCGAGCTTCACGGTCTGCTTTCCATAGCGGAATGTGATGTTTCCGATATTGGTAACATCAAGCTGGGAAACATAATCGGCAATACGGGTTCTGCAAAGCTCCTTCAGAACGATCTTTGTGTATTCATATTGCGTCTCATTGTCGAAATTCTCGGCAAGGCTATGCGTAACAACGCCTTTTTTATCCTCGTGCTCCTCAAGCTCAAGCCCGATGATGTCAAGATAGCTTCTGCTGCCGTCTGCCTTTTCAAGCTTTCTCAAGTCCATATCAACGAGCCATTTTTCTCCGTCTATCGTGACGGCGGCACACGCGCTTGTCGCGGTAATGGATATATTTACCGTTGACGGTAAGCTTTTCGTTATCGTAACGTAGCTGATATAGGGGTATATGTCGCTTATCATCTGCTCTGCTTTTCCGGTGTTAAGAAGCAATAAACTCGTGCCGGTTTTGATTCCCGACGCCTCGATGACCGTTTCTGCGGTATATTCTTCATTCGTACCGCTGACATTTATCGTTCCTATCCTGAAAAACAGGCAGAGGGAAGCGGCAAGCACCGCCGCGCAAAGGATAAATATGACAAAGCCTTTGCCGCCGGACATCTCATCGCTTACGCCTGTTCTCTTTTGTCTCATGGATCTTCACTCCGTAATTCTGACTATCTCACAGCCCAGTGCCGTGAGATTCTCCTCCAGTTTTTCATATCCTCTGTCAATGAATTCCACACCGCTCAAAAGCGTTTCGCCGTCTGCGCCGAGCGCCGCGCATACGATTGCCGCACCTGCCCGTAAATCATGCGCATCCGCTTTTGTCCCGTGAAGCGCCGTCACGCCGCGGATAACGGCGCATCTTTCTTCGATTCTTATATCCGCACCCATCCGGCAAAATGTCTCGGCGTGGCTCAGTCTGTTTTCAAAAACGCTCTCTTTTATCACGGTTTCCCCATTTGATTTCAGTATCGCCGCCATGATAAGCGGCTGCGTATCGGTCGGGAATCCCGGATACGGTGCCGTTTCGATATAGCCCGCGGACAGTTTAACCTTCGGCGCTTTTATAAATGATCCTTCATCTGTCTGCGCAAGCTCAGCACCCGTTTTTCTCACAGTCTCGCAAAATGCCCCGATATCGTAAGGGGTGATTCCCCGTATATGCGCGTATCCGCCAGCGGAAAGAACGGCAGCCATATAAGTCGCGCCGACTATTCTGTCCGGCATGACGGTGTATTCCGCACCGTTTAAACAGGCAATCCCTTCGATGACTATTTCTCTTGTACCTGCTCCATAGATTTTTGCACCGCATTTGTTCAGGAAACACTGTAAATCATTGATTTCCGGCTCACACGCAGCGTTTTTGATAACGGTCGTGCCTTTTGCTGTCACGGCGGCTAAAATCGCGTTTTCCGTTGCCCCGACGCTTACGGTCGGAAAATAAATCGTGCTGCCGCTGAGCTTCGGAGATACGCAGGATATTTCATTTCCGTTCTGCTCAATGTCCGCTCCGAGCGCGCAAAGCGCATGAATGTGCAGGTCAACAGGTCTCGGCCCGAGCTCACAACCTCCCGGAAGCGATAGTTTTGCTTTTCCGCAGCGACCCGCCACGGCTCCGAGGAAAATGACCGAGGAGCGCATTTTTCGCATCATGTTTTCGGGAATATCGCATTTTGATATGTTATCGGCATTTACGGTGATCGTATCGTCATGCATAGTAACCGTGCAGCCGAGATGGCGCAGAATACATAACGCATCCTCAACGTCCGTCAGATGCGGACAATTGTGTATCACGGTTTCTCCGCGCAGCAGCACGGTCGAAGCTAATATCGGAAGTATCGCGT
>JAZRYQ010000139.1:0-4866 GCA_045600805.1 Candidatus Alloscillospira sp.
TATTTTGCATTTGCGGATACGCTGCCCTCTGTTTTCAACAGGCTTATAAGACTTATTGACCGTCCGGCGACGGAGGAAAACGACAAAAAATTCGGCATACTTTGGAAAAGAATCATGGAGGATCACGATATAAAGACCTCCGAGATTCTGGACTCACTGGGAAAAATAGATAATACGACAGTTCCTTTTGCGAGGATATGCTGCGTTTCCTTTGAAAAAGACGATAAGGTGCAGCGCACATATTCCTATATCCTGAAACAGCTCCTGCCGCTGATCCCGAATGCGATCGGCACGGTATACGGGCAGAATCTGGTCATTCTGCAAACGTACAAAGAGAGAAAATTTGACATTGATTTTGATAAAGCACCCATCAACAGCATTTTAAAAAAATATAACGGGTATATGATAGTCGGTCACGGAACGAGAGAGCTTTCCTCTCTCCGCGTGCTGTACAGCGTCGTTTCAAGAACGCTGGAGATCGCGCTTAAATTAAATGAGCTGTACGAGGAAAGAGTCTTTCACTTTGAGAGATTTGCCGTATATCTTGTCATTGACTATTGCTATAATGCGCTCAAGGGAACAAGCGGTGTAAATCAACTGCTGAGTATCGCTCATCCGGGAGTAGTGCTGTTAACACGGTACGATAATGAAAACAAAGACAATCTTCGCGATGTGCTTTATTTTTACCTGATGAACGGACGCAGCGTTTCCGCAACGGCAGATAAGCTTTTTTTGCACAGGAATACGATCATGAACAAGGTCAAAAAAATCCAGAGTCTTATCAATGCTGATTTTGAAGATCGGCATGTGCGACAGCGTTTGATCTTTTCATGTCAGGTCATGCGCTATCATGAAGATATGAATGTCGCATATGACGACATTCCGAAACTGTAAAGCAAAAAGCCGACAGTCACACTGAGTGATTGCCGGCTTTTTGTACATTTGCAATTATTTGCACAAAATTTTGACGTGTATTGCGCGGCATTTTAGAGCTTTATTATAATGAATTTTCAAACAGTACTTAAATTATGTTAGCAATACATATTTTTAATTATTGTATGCGTAAAGTCTATAAACAATTTTACCAAATGTGCTATGAGCACATTTTGAAAACAAATCGTCCTTAAAAACATTGCACCGCTGACTATTTTCAAGATATATTTATTTTAACTAAAACGCTCGTAAAAGAAAAATATTACAAGGAGGCTGTTAATTATGAGCGAATGCAGCAGACCTCTTGACGGAATAAAGGTACTCGATATGACGCAGGCGCTCGCCGGCCCTATCTGCACCTGTATACTTGCCGACTACGGCGCAACTGTATATAAAGTCGAGGGTACAAGAAATCCGGATATGACAAGAGGCAAAAACTATAATCCCGATGTGCCGTGCGACGTTGAGGTCGGAGGAGACAATTTCTACGCGATCAACAGAAACAAATACGGTATTTCCATCGACAACAGAAGCGAGACGGGAAAAGAAGTCCTTCGCCGCCTTGCCGCAAACGTCGATATTGTCATAAGCAACTACCGTCCCGGTGTTACGAAGAAAATCGGTATTGATTATGATACATTAAAAGAGATCAATCCGGCGATCATATGCTGCGAAATATCGGCATTCCGCGAAAAAGAACGTGAATCCGAGCCGGCATTTGACGTTGTTATCCAGGCCGCTTCCGGTATTCTCGCAAGCACCGGATATCCGGATCAGCCGCCTGCCAAGGTCGGCGCGTCGATCACCGATATGAGCGCGGGACTTAACGCCGTACAGGGCATTCTGATGGCGCTGATCCAGCGTCAGAAAACGGGCAGAGGCCAGTTTGTCGATGTAAGAATGCAGGATGCGGCCATGTTCATGCTTTCGCAGTATGCAACGCCCTGTATCATGGACTCCGAATTCGACCTCGGCAGAAACGGTATGTGCCATGTGGAGGCCACGCCGTCAAACGGTTATAAGACTGCTGATGGATATATTCTCACGACACCTGCAACAGACAGTCTTTTTGCAAAATTCTGCGAAGTTCTCGGTATGCCGGAGGTAAGCCGCGATGAGCGCTTTGTAAACGGAGCGGCAAGACTGCAGAACAGAATGGTGCTTGATGAGCTGATATCCTCCAAAATGGTCGAAAAGACGACTTCCGAGTGGTTCCGCCTTCTCAAGAGCGCCGGTCTGCCGGCATCACCGATAGAGACGCCGAAGCAGGCTTTCAGAAAAGCTTATGAAGAGCAATCACCGATCATCGCCACGGTCGAGCATCCCATTCAGGGACCAATGCCCGTTATCGGCACGGTATGTGAGCTTTCGGAAACACCGCCGCGCGTCACACGCAGAGCGCCGTGCCTCGGTGAGAATACGAGAGATGTTCTGAAAAACATTGCAGGGTATTCGGATGCCGAAATAGACGAAATGGAGAAATTACACGCTGTCAGATGCTATAAAGGCACGGCCGCTGATCAAAAATAAAAAATAAGAATGGAGAAGTGAATCATGCTCAGGTATTCTATCAAGCGTATCATCCTTATGATTCCTGTTGTCTTGGGTGTTGTGACACTGATCTTTTTGATCACTTCACTGACACCCGGCGACCCGGCAACTCAGATACTCGGAACCAGCGCTACGGAAGAACAGAAGAATGCACTTCGCGAAGAAATGGGTTTAAACGATCCTCTGATAGTTCAGTATTTAAATTATCTAAAAAATATTGTTACTAAAGGAGACCTCGGAACATCCTACACAACAAAGCAGCCGATCACCAAAGAGATCGCAACGAAATTCCCCACTACCCTGAAGCTCGCTGGCCTGTGTACATTATGGTCGATCATCGTCGGCGTTCCGTTAGGCGTTGCCTCGGCGGTAAAGAGATATTCATGGGTCGATAACCTGTCAATGTCATTTGCACTTATCGCCGTATCGATCCCGACATTCTGGCTCGGCCTGATGCTTATTATGCTGTTTTCAGTCAAATTGCACTGGCTTCCTTCCTTCGGCGTGGATAAGATATCCGGCTGGATCTTGCCGACGATTTCTCTGAGCGTTATGTCCATTGCGCAGATTGCAAGAACAACACGCTCCAGTATGCTTGAATACATAAACGGAGACTTTGTAAAAACGGCAAGAGCAAAAGGCCAGAAGGAATCCGTCGTTATATGGAAGCATATGTTCGGCAATGCGCTGATCCCTATCATAACCGTAGCGGGCGGAACCTTTGCGACCCTGCTCGGCGGTGCCGTTATGATGGAGCAGGTTTTCGCGATTCCCGGTCTCGGCAAATATATGGTTGACGCAATCAAAGCAAACAACTACCCCGCGGTACAGGGCGGCGTTCTGTATCTCGCCGTTGTATCAAGTATCGTAAACCTTATCATTGACCTTATTTATGCGGTAATTGACCCGCGTGTAAAAGCAACATTTAAAGCAAGAAAACCTGCCAAAGTGCGCAAGACTGCCGAGAAAGGAGCTGAGGGTTAATGTCAAAAATAATGACACCTGCGATGGAGAAATTCAACAAAAAGCAGGCAAAAAGAAAAAACAAAAAATCAACTCCGCTCGGTGAAGTTTTTATGAAGCTCCGCCGCGACAAAAGAGCCATGGTCGGACTTGTTATTTTCTGTTTATTGATCCTTGTGGCACTTTTCCCGTCCCTGATAACGAAATATGATTATGCGTATCAGGACTATAAGGCAATTCATTTGCTTCCCTGCAAGGAGCATATTTTCGGAACGGATAACCTCGGACGTGATATTTTCACGCGTGTGGTTTACGGTACGCGTGTTTCCCTCGGCATCAGTATAGCGGGCGTTATCAGCGCACTCGTTGTCGGCGGTATTCTCGGCGCTGTTTCCGCTTTTTACGGCGGAGGCACGGATAACGTCATTATGAGAATCATGGATATTTTCGGCGCGATCCCGAGCACGCTGCTTGCAATTTCAATCGCCGCTGTTATGGGCAAAGGAATCATAAACCTGATTTTGGCAATGGGCGTAAGCTCGATCCCGCTGTACGCAAGAGTAGTCCGTGCAAACGTGCTGACAGTCAAGAGCAAGGATTATATCGAAGCGGGACGATGCGTGGGCGCGAGCGATATCCGCCTTATCCTGAAGCATATGATCCCGAACGCTATGGGACCGATCATCGTTCAGGCGACCTTCGGCGTCGCGTCCTCCATTCTTATGATCGCCGGTCTCAGCTACATAGGACTCGGCATCGCACCGCCGACACCGGAATGGGGCAGTATGCTTTCCGACGCAAAGCAGTACATCCAGCAGTTCTGGCATCCGATGGTATTCCCGGGTATTGCAATTTTCCTGACCAGCTTTTCGCTCAACGTACTCGGAGACGGCCTGCGCGATGCATTTGACCCGAAGCTTAAGTAAGGAAGGGGGCAGGTTTTATGTCAGAAAATATACTCAGCATAAAAGATTTGACTGTACATTTCGAAATGGACTACGGTGTTGTTGAAGCTGTCAATAATTTTTCTCTTGACATTCATGAGGGCGAGGTTATCGGACTTGTCGGTGAAACAGGCGCCGGTAAAACAACCGTTGCTCTCAGTATCCTCGGATTGATACAAAAGCCCCAGGGACATGTAATAAACGGAGAGATTCTGCTGAAGAGCGAGGATATTCTCAAAAAATCCGAAAAACAGATGAGAAAGATCCGCGGCGAAAAGATAAGCATGATCTTCCAGGACCCGATGACCGCGTTAAACCCGATCCAGACAGTCGGAGAGCAGATCGCGGAGGTTATCCGTATCCATCAGAAATGCTCCCGCATAGATGCCCTTATAAAGGCGAAAGAGCTTCTTGCCACTGTCGGAATCGACGCAAACCGCGCAAAGGAATATCCGCATCAGTTTTCCGGCGGTAT
>JAZRYQ010000140.1:0-4396 GCA_045600805.1 Candidatus Alloscillospira sp.
GGCGACAGACAGTACGAAAAATTCAAGGATCTGCACTTCCGGCAGTATGCGGATATCGCAGAGGCTAAGCTCCGCCAGCAGACAGACCTGATATACGCGCAGACAGCGGCACAGAAGGTCATCATCGACTCGCAGGCACAGGCGACAAAGCGTGCGCAGGAAGGCTACACCTATGCGCAGGAGCGCGGCTTCGATGTTGCACAGGAGGTTGCGAGAAATGAAGCCGTCGGACAGTTTACGAATATGGGGGTTGGTCTCGGCACGATGGCAGGCGTCGGCGGTGTAGTCGGCGGCGTTGTCGGAAACGCCGTAAACGGCGCGATGAATGCGGCGAGCAAAGCATCTGCCGCTCCGGCAGACGATATGGCGTCCTTCAAGGCAAAAGTCGAAAAGCTCACGATGATGAAAGAGGCGGGACTCCTCTCCGAGGAAGAATTCAACAGCATGAAAGCACAGCTTCTTGCAAGCATACTGTAACCGAGGTGTTGACAATGAATAAAAAGATAAAAATATACGCCATTGCATGGGCGATCTTACTCGTCGCGTTCAACCTGATCTGCTTCGTGACGCCGAAGCAGCTTGCCGGGTTTGACAAATTCGGCGGTGCATTCTGGATAGGGTACATATTTATTATGATCGCGTTTATCGGACAGCTTGGCTGCGCCTGTATCGCGTTGAAATCCGAAAACAAGACGAAGCTGTTTTATAATATTCCGATCATCCGCATCAGCTACACGGGGCTTATCCTCACACTGATTTTCGGCGCAGCCGTCATGGCGATTCCCGATTTGCCGAACTGGATCGGCGCGATCATCTGCCTTGTTATCCTTATGTTCACGGCAATCGCCGTCATCAAGGCGAAAGCCGCGTCTGACGCAGTTGAAAATATTGACAAAAAGGTCAAAGCGCAGACATCGTTTATTAAATCGTTGACAGTTGACGCGGAATCCCTCGCCGCTTCTGCAAAATCACCCGAAGCAAAAGACGAATGCAAAAGGGCTTATGTGGCGATACGCTATTCAGACCCGATGTCTGATGATGCCCTGACCGATATCGAAAGCCGGATCACGTTTAAGTTTTCCCTGCTTTCCGCGGCCGTCAACGCCGATGACATCGACACGATCCGAAGCGCTGCCAGAGAAGTTATTATCCTTATCAATGACAGAAATAAAAAGTGCAGAGCATTGAAGTAAAACGCTGCAAAGAACATACTATCGTGTTAAGGACGGGACAATTTGCCCCGTCCTTACATTTTACCCGCTTATCGCGGTATCTTCTGACAGAAAGCCGATCCTGCCGTACCGGTTTGCGCAATAGCTCCGTGTGATATCAAATCGGGCACGCCCTTAACCGGGAATCGTTACTTGCTGCATTTTGCAGCGGAATGCGATGATGCCGAAAGCGTTACAAAGTTTAAACGCCATTGTCGGCTTCTACGACAATGGCGCTTTAAAAGGATAAGGAGGTAATGAAAAAATCAATCAACTTGCTCGATATAAGCAGAAATATTCATATCATATTCTCCGGCAATGACCGGATAGTCCGCTTTGATATACAGACGGTACGCAACTGAATCTGTAACACCGGGCGCGAACGAGCCGAGCTCTGAAAAGTCTCCGTCGGTGGAGGTCTTTATGACCTCAGTCCCGTCGGCGTTTGTGAGTTTTGCCGTAACGTAAGCAGGCCATGTATCGTCGCCGTCTTTTGAAAGGCTGACGTTCAGACCGTACGATGAGAGTACTTCGGTGCCGTCCGTTGCAACGGTAAAGGTGTAATATGAGTCATACTCATTGACGGCGTCAATATTGATATCGCCGGTATCCGTTACAAGCTCGACATTCCATACGGCGACATGAGCCGAATCTCCGTGGTCGTTTTCCGTTGCGAAGCGGGCGAGCATTCCCGAAAGGACCGAAGCGCTGAGGAGAGTGCAGACAAGCAGGACAGACAGAACTGACGGAAAAAGCTTTATTCTATTTTTCTTCACTTATGTCAGCATCCCCCTCTGCTTTCAGCTTTTCTATCTCTGCGCGTATTTTATCAAGCTCCGCATCGGCGCTTTCACTCTCTTTTCTGTATGAGAGAATGAGAAGCAGCAGCGCGATGACTAAAACCGTTATCGTTCCCGCGGGACTTTTTATCGTGTTTATGATCCTGCCGCCGCCGGCCCATTTGCCGATCATTTTGCCGCAGATATCATCATAGTCAAACGGCGTGTCAACGGCGTTGTTCGCATCCCCCTGCGTATAAACCGTCGTATCGTCGATTGCGGCAATGCGGTGTATGATAAGACTTGAGCCGGAGTGGTAAACCACAACATCACCGACTTTGTAATCGTTGCATGCTTTTACAAGCACAACATCATTAACGGAGAGCGTCGGCTCCATGCTTCCGGAAAGTACGATCGAAACGCCGTACCCGAACGGCATGGGAAAGTCATTGCCGACGATCTGCTTTGCGTTCAGACTGTAAAGGTTAAGCCCCAAAACAAGAGCTATCATAAGGAAGAGCAGAAAACGAAGAAATAAGCGTTTCACTTTGTTTTCCGCCTTTCGCCCGGATCGGACACGATCAACATCACAAGAAGGACCAGCGAGAGCAGCGCGACGATCGACCAGAGCAGAACGCGATCTCTATCGCCCGTTCCCGGATGAATCGGGTCATATTCTCCGTTTTCATAAGAATTATCATCCTCGACCGTTACATAAATGCCTATCGTGATATTCTCGTCTTTTTCAGAGTTTCCGATAGCTGTATCAACGGCGTTTGCTATTTCGCCGTTATCAAAATCCCATTTCCAGGTAAGCTCCATATCAAGGTGCTGTTTTCCGTCGATTTGCCCTTTGAGAGCACTGACTACCTGCGAATCCGCAACACCGACAGGGAGGGGGGATTTCTCGGCCGGTGCTGCGTTTTCGGCGGTCAGATCTGCGGAAATGGGCAGATCATCAGTGGATTTGATTTCATACGCGACAGCCGTATATGAAATCTTGTCGTTAGCGTCATTAACAAGGCGGATTATGTTTTTGCCGTTGTCGCCGGGGGCGACCTTACCGCCTTTGAAAAGGGAAAGCTGTGCCGCGCCGTTGTCTCCGACCTTCGTGTTCATCCCCCAGGAAAGGTCGTTTTTTGTGTAAGTCAGAATATGATTGGCTTCACCGTTTGCAAGAGCGGCACTTCCGTGGGCGATAAAAGGAAACGTGATGATAATTGCGACAAGAAGCAGAATATTCATCGGCAGAAGCCACTGCCTGTTTTTGCCTATGGAATTGAAAAAGCGTTTCATAATATCACCCCCCTTTGTGATTTACTCGCTTTTGAAAAGCTCCGAGAGCGTCGGGACTTTTCAAAAGCGCTTATTCCCGCCCGCTTTAAGGCGGGAATAAGCAGTGTTAAATTTAATCAAGGTCAAATCGTATGCGTATCAGTTGTGACTATTGATCCTCTTATCAAACAGTAGGAGGAGTATAGGTGTCAGTCTGCTCAACTGTGATGTTGATTTCAAACTGCGTGTCAAGGCAGTAATCGGTGTACTCGACCGGCGCAACATAATCCGTGCCGCTCTTCTTCACGACAACGCCGTTGGTGGTATTTTCAAGAAGGCCGAGGATGGTGCCAGCACCGTCATTGCCTGAGAATGCCCATGCCCAAGTCAGTGTCTCATCGCCGAGGGTTAAAAGATCATTGAGATTCTTATTGGCAGCAAAGGTTACAGGATTTGTACCGGAATAGGAAATGGAAGTATCAGTAGCTGCCGTACCGGCTGTCAGACCGAGCTTAAGTGCAATCGCATCAGCCGCTGCCTTCAGGGAGTCTGCTGCGCTGGATGTTCCGGAGGTTGCAGTACCGCCAGCCAGAGAATAGACAACAGGATAATAATCAGCATCGAGAGTTACGTCATCCTCAAGAGTAAAGTAAGTTTTTCCGGTTGCCCATGCAGTTGCCGGCTTGTAGGTTGTATTATCCAGATAATACAGACCGCTGAACTCAGCAAAGTTTGCTTCGGTAACAACGCCGGAAGCAACAGGCATCATCAGACCATAGGTGTTCTTCTTAAGGAAAACATTCTGGATCTTCATAGTAGAGGTAATCTTACCTGCGACCTCGGGAGTGCCATTCAGAGAGAATTTGAAACCTTCTGTGTTCTTTGTGCCGGGGGCAACAACATCCGCGCTCTTATCAGAAGATTGTACTGCAACAGAAGTGTTTGTTTTCAGGACCTGATTGTCAATGTAGCTGTCACCAAACAGGTTGCCGACGACCTGCAGCTCCACGCCCCACTTGGCAACACGAGCGTTGTCACTTGCATTGTCCTGTGTCGTGTACTTTGCGAAGGTACCTGAGATAACGCATGAGGTCATGAGAGCGCAAACCAATAAAATGGATGCAAGTCTCA